>CAZCGS010000016.1:11039-13186 GCA_964498505.1 uncultured archaeon | reverse complement strand
TTCTAAAAGCTTTTCTTGTTCTGAGCCTTTTAATTTCTCCTTAAGTTTCTGGCAAGTATAGGGATCAAAATAATTTCCCAAATATATCCTCTCTCCTATCAGCATTTTGCTCCCGCAGTTCTTACAAACCTTTTCAATCCCTTTTTCCCTGTTTAAGCACTTCGAACAATAGGAAAAGAAATCAAACTTTTCGAATAATTTATCCAAAGCTCTGCCGCTTTTCTTAGCCAAACAATAGCACCTTACATAATGCATTGAGTAGTAGCACAGCAAGGGAAGCAAAGCGATTTCATACTTGGAAAATACCTTTATTGCAAAGGAAAGCAAAACTCTTACCGCAATTTCTTTTTCAAAATCGGTCTTAAATAGCTTTATTCCGTACCTCCTTTGGCAGGTTTTCGGATAGGTGTTTGCTAAGGTTGCTACATCCGTGGCTGTAAAGGCTATTATTCCGTTATTTTTTATAGCTCTCGCCGCAGAATCCAAAAAATATGCGGGACTGCCGAAAGGGTCTATATCTATCCAATCGAACCTTTTTTTGCTTAGAAGCTTGTTTACATCTTCATTCGAAAACTCAACATTTTTGATTTTATTGAGAGCTGCATTCCTTTTTGCAAGATTTATTGCCTTCTTATCAATATCATTTAAAACAACAAAGGCATCCGGCAAATTTTTTGCATATAGCAAACCCCTTATTCCGGTCGCGCAAAGCCCGTCCAGCATTTCCTTAGGTTTGAATAGCTTTGCAATCTCTACCGAAATCCTTCTGTCAAAAGCCATCTTAGGATTGTAAAATACCGGAGCATGCTCTGGAATTTCCGCTTTATATGCCTTTATTTTAATCCCGCCCTCTTCAAATATCGATAATTCCATAAATTAGAATAATGATGGACATTTTAATCCCATTATTAATAGGCATTTCCCTAGGTACTTTAGCAGGCTTAATTCCAGGTTTGCATCCCAACACATTTTCAGTATTTTTACTCTCCCTGTATCCCTTAGGCTTTCCTACCCAGAGTTTATTTATAATAATAATCTCGGCCTACATAACCAATTCCTTTGTTTCCTTTATTCCTGCAGTTTTGTTAGGTGCTCCGGAGGAAGGAGAGTCACTTTCAGTTTTACCAGGACATTATCTACTTTTAAAAGGTCGAGGATATGAAGCAATTTATTTAGCAACTTTGGGAGGAGCATACCTTTCCTTACTTTCCCTTCTTTTGCTCCCCTTCCTTCTATTTTCCATTTCCAAAATTTATTTTTATGTTAGGGAGGCTATTCCTTTTATTTTAATAGCGGTTCTGCTCTACCTTCTTTATTCGGAAAAAGGGAGAAGGGTTAAAGCTATGCTGATTATAACTTTTTCCTCCTTGCTGGGCTTTTTAATTCTCGACTTGCCTTTAAATCAAAATTATGTTTTATTTGCATGCTTTGCGGGTTTGTTCGGAGGCAGCACCTTGCTCCTTTCAATAAAAACCCAGGCATCAATACCTGAGCAGACTTTTTACTTGGAAAGGTTCCCGAAACTTAAAAGAGGAATCTTATCTTCTTTAATCTTCAGCCTTTTTTCCGGAATAATGCCCACTCTAACCTCATCCCAATCAACCCTTTTGGCCCAGAAAATTTTTAGGATAGAAGGAAAAAGGGAATTTTTGTTTTTAAACGGTGCTATAACAACAGGCTATTCAATTTTTTCCTTATTTGCCTTATTTTGCTTGGGAAAGGCAAGGAGCGGCGCAGGAGCGGCAATTCTATCCTTACCCATAGATTTGGGATATTCAAACCTTTTGCTTGCATGCGGGATTATTTACCTTTCCTCTGCCTTTTCCGTACCCATAGTTATCCTGCTCTCCAGATTTTTGGTTTCAAATCTTTACCGGATAAAATACTCCTTCCTTTGCAAACTTATGTTCATCTTTCTAATCCTTGCATCCGCATTTTTCTTGGGAATTGTTGGGGTTGCAATCTTCCTTACCTCCTGCTCCTTGGGAATTATCTGCCAATATTATAAAGTAAAAAGAACCTTGCTAATGTCTGTCCTAATGGTTCCCACCATTTTTTTATTCCTCGGAATTTAATTTTATGAGAAGGATTTTTCTGTTATTCTGCCTCCTTTTTTTGCTTTCAAAGGTTGTTTACGCCGGGTATTT
>CAZCGS010000016.1:0-10939 GCA_964498505.1 uncultured archaeon | reverse complement strand
TTGACTACCTTGCAATAAAACCCAAATATTACCCTTTGTTCAAAGATTGGTGTATTGCAAATGAGAGTCTTTGCCTTATAAATCAGAGCTATACCATAAAGCAGGATTTTCAGAGAGAGGACAAAGTGCAGGTAATTTCTGCCTGGTACTCTCCGAGCAATCTTTCAGAAGGAAAGGTAACTTTCCAAAGCTCTGGAGGAGAGTTCTCCTTGCCCTTAACCATAAACAAAAGCTCCGATATCCTTTTCAATGCAACCCATTTCTTCAACTTTTCGAACTACACGATTTTCCCTCTTGCCGGAGAGGTTAGGGTTTTGAAAATTAGCGTGACTAACGAGCAGGGATTGTCGAACCAAACCCCTCCTGAGCAAAATTATACCTTTTATCTGTGGAGCAAAGCAAACATAAGCGATTTGTGGTTGGATAATGAAGTTAATGATACGAACATGATTTTCAATGATAGCTTACATAGAGTTTTTTGTAAAGTTGTAGATAAATATTCTTCAGCTCCTATAGAAAATTATCCTGTGAATTTTTCTTTGATAATTAATCAAAGTTTTTATATTTTCTTGGGTCAATCTTTGACGAATTCTTCAGGGATATCTTCTGTTTTATTAAACGCTACTGCTCTGAATTTGAGTTTGGGTAGCTATAATATTTCATGTGAAATATCAAAAAACGAAAGTTTACATTATGATTCCTATGATAAGAAAATTGAAAGGTTAAAAGTTGTGGACTTGGAAGTTTATGCAAATACCTCTAAAAAAATCTTAAACTTTGGGGAGAGCTTAGAGATTATAGGAAGGGTTAGAACTGACGGCTCGGGAATAGCAAGAGCATGGGCAAATCTGAGCTTTTTTGAAATAAACCTTTCCCTCCAAAAGCTTGAGAGCAAAACAGAAAGGATAAACCTTACCTGTACCAAAGAATCTGCCTATCTCTACAATTGCTTCGCCTCCTTTATTCCAAAAGCCTCAGGACCTTACAATGTTACCATCTATGCAGAATCAAGCTATGACGGAAGGATAAGGGAAAATAAAACCTCATTCTTTGTAAATTTTGGAAAAATAGAGGTGAACTTTACCTATCCGAATTACAGAATATTGGAAAATCAAACTTTCAATCAAACTTTAAGGTTAGTAGCCAAAGAAGGGGATTTGTGGAATGTAACCTTAAACCTTTCCCTGCTCCAATCAAAGGAGGTTTTAGCTAACCTGAGCCCGACTATTGAAAAAGGGATTTACCTTAAAAGCGGAATTCCCAAAACTTACAATTTTACATTTTTTTCCAAAAATCCTGGATTGGTAAAAATGATTTTGAGGGCTGAGAATAATTATAATCTTTCAGCCGAATTTCAGGAAATTCATGAGGTTGTAAAACCTTTGGTAGAGGTAAAGCCAGAAACCTCAAACATTTCAGAGCCGGTAGAGATAAAGGTAAAAATAGTAGGAAATCTTTCCGGAATAAAAAAGGTAAATTTGACCTTAAAAAAGCCTTTTGGAGAGGGGATAGAGAATCTAACCCTTTCCTTCCTTGAAAGACTGAACGAATCCATTTGCTTTCCTAGCGTAGCCATAGGAAAGGATGTAGCCTCCTTAGCTTCCGGGGGTTATGCTGAGGCTAGCGATAATCCGGAAGATACTAATTTATCAATAAATGGAGAAGAGGATGACTTCTGGGTTGGGGTTAATAAGGGCAATATTACCTTTATTTTTAATGGTACCTATGCAATAGCCAGGATAGAGCTTTTAGCAAAATCTGATGAAATTACAAATGTAACCCTTTACTATTACAAAGATGGCTCCTGGAATTTTTTGCTGAACGAAACCATAACTTCTTCAAAATCTTTGAGGAATCTTTCTAAATTCACGCCTTTCTCAACCAGCAAAATAAAACTTGAGTACAACCTTTCAGGAAATTTGTACATCTATGAATTTAGAGCATATTCTGTCTCGGCAAAGTTGGGATACTGTTGGGTTTACAATTTAACCTACAAGCCGGAATTTTCAGGGAAGTATGAGGGATTGGTAAGCACTTTTTTAGAAAAGGGAGCGGCAAGCTCAAATCTTTCATTTTTTACCAACTTCGGTACACCCAACATTACTTTTACCCATGATCCTTATTATTTCATACCGGGAAAGGGGGAAGTAGAAGTGAATGTTAGAGCTGAAGGAGGGGATTTAAGGAATCTTACCCTAACTCTTTCCTCCGAAAATACTTCCCTAATAAACATAACTTCTCAGCCTTTTCAGAATATTACCATCTTGGCCAACACTACCAAAACCTTCTCTTTTAGTTGCAATGTTTCTACAGCTAATGAAGAAAGAACAAACCTAACCTTAAACATTACCTCTGAATTCGGCATAACCGGGAGAAAAAAGGTGCTTGCCATAGTTGTTGAAAACGATACAGAGCCTCCTACAATCCATCAAGCCTTTCTAAATTACAACACCACCAACTTATTTGGGATAGGCGATGAGCTTTTGGTTTATGTGAATGCAACCGATAATGATACAATGATTACCAAAGTCGGAATAAACATAGCAAATTCTGAATACAACCAAACAATCATCTCAGCCGAAAGAATCGGAGATTCGGATTTATGGGTGGTGAGAATAAACAATTCTTTTTTGAACCTAACAGGAAACTATTCAATCGAGGTATATGCATGGGATGTCAAGAATAAAGCAGAATATCAGAAAAATCTTTCCCTGTATGTTTCCAATATACTTTTTGTCGAGCCTAAGTATACCTATTCATTGTTCAACCGGGGAGAAAACCTTTCTTTTATAGTAAAGAACCTAAATAACCATCTTATTTCTCAATTTAACTGGACTTTGGAGTTAGAGCATAAAGAATCCAACTTCTCCCTGCAAATTTCAGGGACAGGGGATGAGATAAGATATTTTATAAACTCGAGCTTTCCTACAGGTAGGCATTTGGTTAAAATAAATGCTTCGAAAAATGGCAATTTCGGAAATCTTTCCCTATTGATCAATGTTAGCAATAAACTATACCCGGAATTTGTTTATTATAGGAATGATTTGGTGTCGTACCCAAATGTTGACCTTTCTCCTATCTACATAAATGTTTATAATGCAAGGAAGGATACCTTACTCTCGAATCTTTCCGTAAATGTTTCCCTAAGATGCCCGAATTCTTACTACTCAACCCTTCCTTTCCAAAGCAGTTTTGGAGAATATACAAACATATTCTATCTTTCTACCGATTGTAAAACTCCTTCCTCTTATGACACCCAATATTCTCTACAGGCTTATGCTAAAGATATCTTCAACAATTCAGGAGAAATTTCCTTGAGTTTTAGAACCGCTTCCTTGCAAAGGGAGAGTGGCGGAGGAGGAGGCGGTGGGGGAGGAAGAGGGGCTATAGAAGGAGCATTTTTCCCTACCAACCTTACCGAAAATAGGACAATCTATATTTACAAAAATGTTTCTAAGGTGGTTAAGGATTTTTCCGTAAATCTTTCCAGGTTGGAACTTTCAATAATAGCTGGGGAGGAAGAAAGCTTTGCAGTTTCAATAACAAACAAAGGGGATGTAATTTTGGGCATTAGTCTTTCAGGCATGTGCGAGTGCTGCAACCTTTCCTTTGAACAAACAAATGTTAGCTTAAGACCTAAGGAAAGTAAAGATGTTAAAATAGATGTCCATGTTCCCCTTTATCAGAAGGAAGGATGTTTTGCAAAGTTATTGTTTGCCAATTCCTCCCTCCAAAAGGAAAAAGCCGTTAAAATCTCCTTGGTACCAAATCCATTGTTACATAAAGTAGAGGTAATATCTACCAAATTAATTCATTTCAACCGAAAATTGGATGAATACAAAAAGGCGGGTTTGGATGTTAAGGATTTGGAGAAAGAGATAAATGAAATTCAAAACCTGCTTTTTTTGGCAGAAGATGCAATAGCCGAAGATAACCTAAGCCTATTAAAGCAATATTTAGGAAGGGCTACCGAAAAATCCGAAAAGTTGGAGAAAAGCTTTCCGTTTTTCGATAGAATAAGCTGGATTTTAACTTACAAGTATCTAATACTCCTCTCCTTAGCCTCATCCTTAGGCATAGCCTATTGGATAAAGAATATAACCATCCCCCTAATAAAACTGAAAAAGCAATTAGAGGAGCTGAAAAGGAAGGAAGCCTTGATAATAGAAACAAGGAAAAATACCGAAAGGCAGTACTTCCACAGAAAGATAAGCGAGGATGTTTTTAACAAAATAATGATTGAAGAACAAAACAAACTTTTGAAGGTGAGGAGCGAGATAAGGGAGATTGAAAAGAAGATAGACAATTTGCTCCATCTCAGGCTCAAAAAATAAAAAAATTTCTTGCTATACCTTTTTATGAGTATTGAGGCAAAACTAAGGGAGATTGGAGAAATACTTAAAGAGCAGGGAGTATTAACCATGCCGAATTGGGCAAAATTTGTTAAAACTTCTGTTGCTAGGGAAAGACCTCCTATGCAGAATGATTGGTGGTATCTTAGGGGAGCTTCTATCCTGAGAAAATTGTACCTATACGGGCCTTTGGGGGTTAGGAGGCTATCCAAATTTTACGGAGGAAGGCAGAACCGAGGATATAAACCGGAAAAGAAGAGGAAGGGATCTAAAAAAATACTGAGGGTTATTTTGCAGCAGTTGGAGAATGGAGGATTGGTTAAGAAGGTCGAAACTCCAAAAAAGGGGAGGGTTCTCACAGAAAAAGGAAAGGAAATAGTAGAAAAGTATTTCGGATATGGAAAGTAAAAAAGGAAAATGCAGGTTTTGCAGTAGGGAAGGGAAGATTTGGTTGAGATATGCTAACCTTAGACTATGCAAGGAACATTTCCTAATTTATTTTGAAAAGAGGGTTGAGAAAGCCCTTAAAAAATTCGGTGTAAAAAAGGAAGATAAAATAGCTTTAGCCTTTTCTGGAGGAAAGGATTCTGTAGCCTTATTCCATACCCTTTTTAAATTGGGTTATAATATCTTTCCTTTTTTCATAGACCTAGGCATTCCGAATTTTTCTGAAAAAAGTAAGGAGGTTGTGATGAAAAATTGCAAAAAGGTAGGGATAGAACCTTTAATAGTCTCTATCTCTATAAAAGAATTTGCAAAAGAATCAAGGAGGGGTATTTGCGGGGTTTGCGGGCTGGCAAAAAGATATCTGATGAACAAAGTTGCTTTTGAAAATAAATGTAAATATTTAGCTACTGCCCATAATTTGGATGATGAGGTAGCCTTCGGATTAAAAAATATTTTTGAGGGAAATCTTTTGCAAATAGCTAGGCAAGGACCTTACCTGAAAGGGAATGAAGAGCTAAGATTGGTAACAAAAATAAAACCTCTGTATAAGCTTAGCGAGGCAGAAACAAAAATGTATTGCGAGATAAAAGGCTTTGAATATCTTAAGGAAAAATGTCCTTTTTCTGCCGGAGAAAAACTGAAAGTATTCAAAGATGCTGCGAATCTGCTTGAGAAAAACATTCCGAGCTCAAAATTAAAATTTTACCGGAGCATGATGAAGATAAAGGATTATCTTTCCAATTTGGTTGAGCAAGAGAAGGTAAAACCCTGCAAGATATGCGGGTATCCTACAACCCGAGAAATCTGTCTATTCTGCAGAATTTTCAAAAAAACTTAAATATTTCCTTTCAAATCTTTTGAAGTATTCGTTTGCCGGTATATTTGCATTATTCTCCTCCAAAAATCTATTAACTATCTTCAGCAGTTTTCCCTTTGGCTCTTCCTGCCTTATTCCGACCTTCCTCTTATACTCCAAAAGCTTTTTTGCAATTTCCTTTATCCTTTCCGAATAATTTTGAATGCCCAAAACTTTCTCCATAACTTTATCCAATATAGGTTCTAAATACTCCCTATGAAATCTACAATATCCCGCATTTGCAATAGCGAGCTCCTTTATCAATCGCTCATAGCAAACCTTTGCATATTCTTCCGGAGGTAGGTATCTAGGTTTATAATCGGAGAAGTATTTCCCGTGCATTAGGATTGGGGCAACCAATCCCAAAGTATAATAATAGTTGGGAGTCAAATCTCCTTTTTCTCCGAAATCCAAAAACAGCATCTCCTCCTTTACATCGAACTTTTCAATGAATTCCTTTATACTCTTAAACCCGAATTCTCCGTTTGCAATTTTTTTGATAATCTTTTGGGCTATTTCGAAATTTACCCTTTCCTTATCCTCTTTATATACTTTCGGGTTGAGGCAAGGCAGTTCCTTTGTTTCAGCCTCAATTCCGAGTTCTTTTAAACTTATCTTTCCACTTTCCAACGCTTCCAAAATCCCTGCAATGAAGAATCCTAAGTATATTGCATCAAATCCTAAGGAATCTGCCAACCAAACCAATTTCGCTATCCTTTCCCTATCAAATATTCCGAGTAAAGCACCCAAAGCATGGAAAGGTTCATAATCAACCTTCTCCCTTTTATGATTATCATAGCGCTCTATTTTCTTGCATGCTGCCACACATTTTTCCATACATGTTTTTGTTTCGAAGGTATAATCCTTGAGCAATTTACTATCCACAAATTTTTCCCATATTCTGCTTTTCTCCTCTTCCTCTAAAAAAAAGAAGTTCCAGTTGAATAAAGGTAGTTTATTTTTGTATGAGGAGTAATTCGCCTTAAATGTTCCGAATTCCCGATATTTTTTGGTCCCTTCAATCATTTTTTGCATATAATTGTTTCCGAGCTCTTCCCTAAAAACCATTTTCATCTTTTCAACTAACCCTTCATCTTCCTTTCCGTCTCCTCCTATTACCATTCCGACTATATTGTGGGCAAATAAACTTGAGCCTGAGCCACCTCTCCCGGCCACATCAAAAACATTACCCACTTCCTTTTCCGAGATGCTGGAAAATAGGGAGCCGAATTTTGAATAAATAGAGCCAGGCCCAACAACAAAAACCCTGAAGTACAAACCTTCAAAAAATTCCTTAGCCTTTTCGTACAATTTTTTCTCCAAAGAAAACACATGGTTTTCCTTGGTATAGAAAGAAAAAAGCTCATCCTTTGATAATTCTTCTATTTTCCATTCCAATTTCCCTTCCTTCCTTTTTAGGAAGATAACAGAAGGCTTTTCGGCCCTTCCCAAAATTAGTAATGCTTGAAGGTTTGCATAGATGAAGGGAATTCCTCCCCCTCCCAAAGAAGAGATGTGAAGGAAGGAATCTAAAGGAGACCTGAATATAACAAATCCTCTCGCACTTCCTCCGAATGTAAGGTTTGAGAGATTACCCCTTCCAATAATCCATGGATTCCTCGGAGAATCGTAATCCAGCTTGTAAGATTCAAATTCAAAATGCTTTTCTACTGCAAATTCTACAATTCCGGAATAATTGTAGGGCTTTTCCTCCACCCTTTTTTCGTCCAACTCGAGTTCAACATAACTGGGCATAATTATGTTATAAAAAATAAAATAAAATTTCTTAAAGCTAGTTAGCCTTTAACTGTAAATTCATAACTGTCTTTTAGATAGCCCAATTTTGTTTTGATAGGGACTCCCTTTTTATTTCTGAACTCTACATATACTCTAAATGTTCCCTTTTCTGTTGCAACATATCCACCATTTTCGGACCATATTCTATCTAATGGCAAGTACTCTCCTGATCGAATTATCCTTAGATTTCCATTTTCTAGGTCATCTATAACTATTTTTACATCGATCCAGTTTTCTCCGACTTTTTTCTGAACCTTCATGAGCAGGTAACCGGCGATATCTGCCATACCCGTGTTGTTTATCATGGATTTTTGTCTTTGAAAGAATTGCCTTACGGTAGAGCCAGTATTTTTATTATTTGCCCTGAACTGCCTCCAGTCGATTGCCGAAGGATATTTATCGGCATACGTGTTATACCAGTAAAGCTTGTGATTGGTTTGATACAGTAAATCTATTTTTCCATCTTCATCTATATCATCAACGAAAGGCGAAGAAGTACCACCAATATTTTCATAGCCAATTATATTTCCATTACTATCGATAATATATAAGTAAGGTTCCAATCCTAGAATACTGGATCCAGCACCAGGCAATATAATTTCTTTTTTTCCATCGCCTGTTATGTCTACTATTGTTGGAGTACCAGAAAATAGATTGCCGAGATCCTTTGGCCAGTTCGGAAGAAGTGTGCCGTCATCGTTGAATACATAAACATCGTTTATGAGTGTGGCAATAACAATTTCATCCTTTCCGTCGTTATCTATATCTCCCAGGGCTGGTGAGGATTTTAGAGGTAAAGGAGTCTGAAAATATTTTGGCCATCCAGCTTTAATTTCTCCATTGGATTCAAGTACATAGACTCCAAATTCCCACCGATCACCGTTCCAACCGACTATTACTATCTCCGGTTTACCATCTTTATCTATATCTCCTATGGATGGAGAGGAAAGATAATTTGGACTTACATCGACCAGTTGCGCCCAGAGGATTTCACCTTTTTTATCAAATACCATAACCTTTCCTCCAGCGAAAATTACAATTTCCAGGCTTCCGTCTTTGTCTAAATCTGCTATTGCGGGAGAGATGCAGAGAGAAAATCTTTCCACTGGCAGGGTTTGTGGCCATCCTTCAAGTTCGCTGCCATTGTACTTTATTACATGGAGAATATTGTCTCCGCTATGATATTCATAAAATATGATTTCATCGTATCCATCACCGTCCATATCGCTCAAAACAGGTATTGATGTCTTATCAACATAATAAGAAAAATTTTTCAGAACCTTTCCGTCATGTCCCACTACAAAAATACTCCCAATCCCATCCTCTTTCCATACTTTTACAACAATTTCTTTTCTTTCGTCTCCAACCAAATTTCCTATTGCTGGAGGCGAGGCAAAAATCCAGTAGGAGTAGGAAGGTTTTTCTACGAGCCTCACGGACCACTTCAAACTACCATCTACATTCCAAGCATAAACCGTTGAGTTATCAGCAGTAATAATCTCATTATTGCTATCGTTATCTATATCTGCGACAGCAGGACTAGTATAAGGAGAAAAGCTCAATTTTTCTGAGAAAGTTACTTTTTCTGCAAATGGTCTATGCAGGCTGAAGGTGATGTTTTTTCTAAAATTGAAGGAGCTTATCTCCATTCTAAACGGAATCATTCTGCCGTTGCTTCTGTTCAAAAACATAAGCTCAAATTCTCCTGTCTTTTCTTCATAGGGAGCGAATTCACCGTAAAAATTCTCGTCTTTCATTACCTTCGCCAACTCCGTATCCAAAGATGTTAATTTTACCCTCACATCTTTAGCAGGATTTCTTCCGTTAATAAGAGTTATGAAAACTTTTTCTCCATCAATGTACATTTCTTTTACTCTTAAAAAGGCGTCTGCATAATCAGTTAAAACAGAAGAAAAGGCATCTACCCTGCCATATCCCTGAGAATTAAACTCCGTTTCTAAGTCCGTGCTTTCCTTCAGAAGAGCATCTTTTATTTCTTTCGGTGTCCATTCGGGATGAGCCTGCTTTATCAGGGCAGCAACTCCTGCTACAAAAGGAGTGGACATGGAGGTTCCAGACATTGCAATGTGCTTGTCATCAATACACTCATTCTCCTTGTATATTTCATCGAACTGAGCCGAGCAAATTTCAACTCCAGGCGCAACCAGATCCGGTTTAAACAGGAGATAAGTCTTACCTTCTTTTTCCCAGGTCACCAAACCGCGTGAGGAAAAGTCTACTATTCGGTCAAGCTTATCAATCGCCCCTACTGTTATTGCTTCCCTTGCGCAGCCCGGCACCTGAAGAGCACTCCCCGGCAAAGGTCCTTTATTACCGGCAGAAGCTACCACAACCACTCCCTGTTTTACGGCATTATCTACTGCTTGAGCTAAAGGTGAGTCAGGGTCTCCAGAACCCCCGAGACTCATACTGATTATGTCTACATGATCTGAGAAATTACCATCTTGGTTCGGATCCAAAGCCCTTTCGATTCCTTCTATTATAGTGGAAGTTGGTCCGGAGCCACTTTCATCTAGTACTTTGAAAGCAAAGAGTTTTGCATCAGGCGCCACGCCCCAAACTTCTCCTTTTTCAGGTTCATAAATGTTATTATGGTTATAGTCTCCTTTTCCGGCAGCAATACCTGCGCAATGTGTTCCATGTCCGTTATCATCCATAGGATCGCTGTCCCCATTAATAACATCATATCCTCCTACTACCTTTTCGCATGGATAGGAAGTTTTGGTTTCTATTAATTTGTCTACTACGAAGCTCCATTCTCCGTCTCCTCCATCATAGCTTATTATTTTTATTGTAAATTTGTCTCCTTCACCTACTTTTATTCTCTTGTCCTTTACATTTTCTCCCCAAAAACCACCTGTTATTTCTTCTTTTTCATTGTACACGGCCAGCATAGTATTTTCAGACAGAGTTACTTCTTCAAAGTGTATGTCAAAATTACTTAAGCGCTTTCCTATTTGGAATGTTTCCTCATATATAACTTCATAAAAGGAAGCACTCGAATAACTTCCGTTTCTTGATATTCTGAAAGGAATTTCACTTTCTTCTATTCTTATAAACTCGCTGCAGTTTCCTAAATCAGGATGGGTATAATCGATACCCGTATCCAGTATAGCAATTGTTATGTTTTTTCCAGTTATTCCTCTGCCGTGCAAATCTTTTAAATTCCAAGCTTCTAGTACTCGGCATAAAGGGAGAGATTCTTGTAAATCAATTTTTACTTGGTAGTTGGGATAGACTCTTTTCACAAATTTTAATCTTTTAATCTTCTCTATTTCATCTGCCGAGAGCTTTACAGCAATTCCGTTAAATACATTCTTAAATTCTCCCAAGATTTCACCGGAATGGAAGCGTTTCAACTCTTTTTTGAATTGTTCATGCTCTTTTTGAATTTTCAATTTTTGTTGAAGTAGCTTTATTTGCAACTCTTTTTTGAGTTTTAAAAGTTTCGCTTTTTCTTGAGAAA
>CAZCGS010000015.1:0-13284 GCA_964498505.1 uncultured archaeon | reverse complement strand
GGCTACTGGCTTTTCTTCCGGCGGACCGATCAAGCAAAAATGCAAGAAGATATTTAAGCTGCCGGGAAACGTTCTTATAGCAGCTTCCGGCACCATAGGTGTTATTCAAAGATGCAGGGAAAGCATAGAAATGTACTCCCAAGCTATTTCTGGTTATGGGTTGAACCATGTGATCGAAGAAGAGGACGGAGAGAAAATAACCCTTCGCGATCAGATCAAGAAGCTTGTATTTTCCATCAATAAGGATGAGAAGGAGAGGCATAAAGCTTTTTACGGCGATGAAAGGGGAGCACCTTTGGCAGATATAATTATTGCATTCTACGATAAAAATCGGGAAGAGTTCAGGATATGGCATGTCGCTCCTGATGGCGGAGATGAATTTTTAGACGAGCTAGGTTACGGTTGCAGCGGCATTGGAGACACATTCGGTCACGCATTTCTCAAAAATTTTTACTCTGAGGATTTGGATGTTAGGGTAGGGAGCGTAATAGCTTTCAGAGTTATAAATGAGGCTATAGAGATCGGTGCTTACGGATTGGGAGAGCCTATAGATGTCTGGATAATGGAAAGGGTTGAAAAGGATATTAAGGTAAAGCAACTTTCTTCAGAAGAGCTCAACGCTCTGAGCGATGTTTGCAGGGTATGGGTAGAGGCTGAAAAGGAAGTTTTTAGGAAGAACATAAAAAATGAAATCAAATAATTTTTATGCTTCAAGGTTTATCTTCTACCGAAGCAAAAAAGCGATTGAAAATTTATGGAGAAAATCGGATAGAAAGGAGAAAGAGAACATCTCCCTGGAAAATATTTGCCTCCCAATTTACATCCCCCGTAATTTTGCTCCTCATAGGCGCTGCAATCCTTTCGTTCTCCGTAAATTACCTTAGAGGAGAGGAATTCTTTGATTCAATTTTAATTCTGATAATAGTTCTTGCCTCTGGCATTGCAGGGTTTGTTCAGGATTACAAAGCGGAGCAGGCTATAGAGGCTTTGCAAAAATTAGCAACTCCTAAGGCTAAAGTAATAAGGGATGGAAGGGAAATAGAGATTCCTTCAACCCAGGTAGTGCCAGAAGATTTATTGGTTATAGAGGGAGGGGATGTTATTCCGGCGGATGCTGAAATTGTTGAAGGAGAGTTGGAGGTTGATGAATCGCCTTTAACAGGAGAATCTAAGGAGGTTAGGAAGAAGAAGGGAGCCAAAATTTTTTCAGGATGCAGCGTTTATACGGGCAAGGCTATAGCAAGGGTTTTCGCTACAGGCATGCAAACCCAATTAGGAAAAATAGCCGAGAAAATGCAGGAAATAGAGGAAGGAAAGACCCAGTTTCAGGAGCACATGCAAAGGTTTACAAGGAAGATTGTTGCCCTAACCGGTTTGATAATAGTTGTAACCTTTGCTGTAGCTTTCAACAAATTTGGTGCTATGGAGGCAAGCCTGATAGCAATTTCCTTAGCTGTAGCAGCTATTCCAGAAGATTTACCTGCTGTCGTTACGGTTGCCTTATCCTTGGGAGCTAGACAGATGGCGAAGAGAAAGGCTTTGGTAAGGCGTTTAGCCATAACAGAATCTGTAGGTACGGTAGATGTGATATGCACGGATAAAACAGGAACCTTAACTGAAGGGAAGATGAAGGTTAGGGATTTCTGGTTTTTGAAGCCGAGCAAAAAGGCGAAAGATTTGGCAGATAAAATCTGTTTTTACTGCAACGATGCAAAGGTTGTTTTGGAAGAGGGTAGGGAAAAATGGGTCGGGGATGAAACCGATATAGCCCTAAAGCAATACTCTTCCTTTCTTAAGCCGGAGGGGAAAAGGGTTGAGGAAATTTCTTTCTCAGCCGAAAGAAAAATGATGACGGTAGTTCAAAACTTCAAAAAGGAAAAATTGGTTTTTTCAAAAGGTGCTTTGGAGGTTATCCTTGAAAAAAGCTCCAAGGCTTTAGTCGGAGAAAGAGCGGTGAGGCTGGATAAAAGGATAAGGGAAACCATTCTTAAGCAGAACGAAGCCTTTGCATCCAAAGGCTATAGGGTTCTTGCGTTAGCCTACAAACCCTACAAAAAACCTTTGGAAAAGGATTTGATTTTTGTTGGCTTGGTTTTGCTTTCCGACCCTCCTAGAAAAGAGGCTAAAGAGGCTATAGCAGAGTGCTATGCTGCCGGAATAAGGGTTATTATGATTACTGGAGATAACCCTCTTACGGCAAAGGCTATAGCTAAGGAGGTCGGAATTTCGAGCAACGGAGTTATTACCGGGAAGGAATTGGATAAGCTAAGCAAGGAGGAGCTAAGGAAGGCTTTGAAAAAGGGAGTAAACATATTTGCAAGAACAACACCTTTCCATAAATTGAGGATTTTGGAGGTTTTGCAAGAAGAAGGGCATGTTGTAGCTATGACCGGAGATGGAGTAAACGATGCGCTGGCAATAAAAAAGGCGGATGTAGGGATTGCTATGGGAATAAAGGGAACAGAGGTTGCTAAGGAGGCTAGCGACATTGTTCTTTTGGATGATAACTTCGCAACCATTCGGAACGCAATAAAGGAAGGAAGAAGAATTTTCGACAACATAAGGAAGTTTGTTGATTATCTGCTTACCTGCAATTTAGCAGAGGTTTTGGTTGTCCTGAGTGCAACCCTTTCCTTTCCTTTCGTCCTCCTCTATCCCATTCAAATCCTCTGGATAAATTTGATTACCGACGGCTTGCCCGCATTGGCTTTATCTGTAGACCCTGCAAGACCGGACATAATGAAGAGAAAACCGAGGAAGCGGGGCGAGGGAATAATCAACAAAAAGCTGATAGCCTTGATAGGCAGCATAGGTATTGAAAAGGCGGTAGTTTTGATTACAAGCTTTTTGCTTCTTTTACCTTTAGGTTTGGAAAAGGCAAGGTCAGCTTTATTTACAGGTTTTATTCTCTATGAATTGGTCAGGATTGCAGTGATAAGATATGAGGAAAAACTCTTCAGTCTAAAAGCCTGGCTGAAAAACAGGTTTTTGGTTTATTCTCTGATAGCTTCTATTCTTTTGCAGCTAGCCCTGCTCTACACACCTTTAGCTTCTTATTTCAAAGTTGTTCCTTTAGGCATTTGGGAATGGATTATCTTACTTGGCTTTACCGGCTTAGGATTTATTGCCGGAATCACCATAGCATGGGTAATAAACAGGGTAATCAGGGAAGAATATTAGATTACCTTACAAAATTCTTCCATTTCCCGAGCAAATAGGCGAACGATATTGGAATTACCAGAGTGAAAAGTGCGGTAGATGCTATTAAAACCGAGTACAGGCCTAAAGGTATTAGATTGTGCTCAAATAAATATTTTATTATCACAATGCTCGTACTAAATCTAACGGATAAACCCAACCCCAACAAAATCGAACCTTTATTTCCGAGCTTTTTTCTTCCTGCCAGGTAGGAAGGGATAAGTTTGGAAATCCATGGAATGAAAAAGAAGAGCATTAAAATTGCAGGATTTTGGGAAAGGTAGGAAAGGCTTGTTGTAATGCCTACCCAGAAGAAAAAGAGGGGAGCAAATAGGCCATAACAAATAGCTCTCACTTCATTCTCTATAAATTTTAGCCTTTCCTTAGGAAGAAAATTTTTCAGGGCAACGCCTGCAAGCAAAGCCGCTAAAGCATCTACATCCGCGTAATTTCCAATGCCGACAAAGAGAAACAGGATAAACATGGTAAATAGGAAAAGGGTCTCTATGTTAAACACCTTAAATTTCCTACCCTCTTTTTTCAAAAGGGAAAGGAAATATGTAAGACTAAAAACCAAAAGAAGGGAAAATATGGTAACCAAGATATTTTGGGTAGGGTGAGCCATAGAGATTCCGACAGCACTTGCTGCAAGCACCAAGGTAAAAACCTCGATTATATCGTCCAACACCCCTATTCCAACAATGCTCCTTCCAAGCTTTGTATTTATTATCCTAAATTCGTCAAGGATTGGTAGCAAAATTGCCTCTCCGACAGTAGCAAAGGAAAGACCTACCAAAAAGGATAAAAACCAGCTCAGTTTAAATATAAAGTGGATTAATAGCATTCCGCAGATTCCTTCAAAAAGAATTATGAAGCCGGTTGAGAAGAAAATAAACCTTCCCTCTTTCTTTATTTCATTCACATCGATTTCAAACCCGATGATGAAAAGCAAAAAATACATTCCCAAACTCGCGAAGAATTGAAAGGCTTGGGAGGAAGTTATTTCCGGGAATGGATTATAGAGATTCAAAGCGAAGCCCAAAAGCAAAGCAGCGAATATCCAGGGAATTCTGGCCCTTTCTATTAGCTCTCCAACCGCAAATGTAAAGATGTAAATCAAAGCGAGCAACAGGAAAAACATAAATATCTTTAGTATTTAAATTTTTAAGAATCGGAAAAAATTTATTTTTAAATTTTTACTATCTTATTATGGTCAGTTCTGACATTTATAGAAATGTGATGGATGTGTATTTGGATATTAGGGACAAGTATGAAGTTAAGAGCGAGAAGGATAGAAGAATATTGATCGATTCTACTTTGGTTGGGGAGGCTGCAGCTGCTTATTGTGCTTTTAGCAGGATTAATGGTATGGTTGAAGAACCTTTAAAAAAATTTATAGACCAGTATCGCTGGGATGAAGATAAAAGGCATGAGTATAGGGCGCGCCTTCTTTCGTGTGAGCTAGAGGATGAAAAATATAAAAGGTTTAAGAAGTTTGCTATGGAGTTTGAGAAGGTAAGGAAGAAGCTAAAGGAGAATGATTCAGAAGCTTTAAATGATCTGAAGACGCTATTCTTCAACCTTCTGAATGAGCTGACTTATATTTAAATTTTTTTAAAAAAATTCAAATTATGTCGGTCCGATATAAATCCTTGCAGAAATTTATTCCTGCAGGATTTTTAGAGCCTTTCATCCTTTCAATTTTAAAAGAGGAGCCTATGCACGGCTATAGATTGATGAAAAAGATTAGGGAAAAAACAGGGTTTTGGAAGCCTTCTCCAGGAACTCTTTACCCTGCTTTGCATTCCCTTCTAAAAAAAGGGATTATAAAGGAGATAAGGGAGGGAAGAAGGAAGAAGTACAAACTTACCAGGAAGGGCTTGAAAATTGCCTCCGAAATTTTGAATAGAGAAGGCATTTCCCGGATATTATTTCATCTCAACGAAACTTTAAAACTTGTTTTCGAAACCCTTGAGCTCTCAAAAAAGGAGCAGAAGGTTATTGAAATAATAAGGAATGCAAACCTTAAGCTTAAGAAACTGAGGGGTGAAGAAAGATGAGGGTAGTTTTAACCTCTGACCCTAGCTTAACTTCGACTTTCAGAGACATACCTTTGCTCGATTTCCTACCTTGCGCACCTGTTGAGGGCGTTCCGAGATTTATCTACAGAATTTTGGATTCTCAACTTCCTGAAAAGGATGGTAAACTTGTCCAAGCCCCTTATGCAATAAGAAAGGTTGAGGCAGCTTTGCTTAAAGATGGTTTTAAAAGGGAAGAGGTAGTTGTCGCCCATCCGAAAAAGATAGAGAAATTCATAGACGAAAAAACAACCATAGTCGGGATAAATACTATGGACCCTTACGGTTTGGGGCCGGTAACCCTTATGTTTACCGAAGGAGGAAAAAAGACCTCTTATTCTAAATTACTTTTTACCTCCCTTGTAAAAAGGCTTAGGGATTTCAGGAAAAGAAAGGGTTATAAATTTAAAATTGTTGTTGGAGGGCAGGGAGGCTGGCAGTTTAAATTAAAGGAAGAGCTGACAGAAGAGCTTGAAATAGATCATATCATTTCCGGAGAAGTGGAGCATGTGATAGGGGAGATTTTTAGAGATATAGAGAGCGGAAGCGTCGACAAATTTATAGAGGTAAAGACCTGGCCTAAGGTTGAAGAAATTCCTTCAATAGTCAACCCGAGCTATAAGGGGATGGTTGAAGTAATGAGGGGTTGCGGGAGAGGGTGTAGATTCTGCTCTCCCAATTTAAGGTCTGCCAGATTCTATCCTTTGGAGAAGATAATGGAGGAAATAGAGGTCAATTTAAGGGCTGGGCAAAGGAAAATATGGCTCCACAGCGAGGATATTTTTAATTACCGGGTTGAGGATAGGGTTGAGTTTCATCCTAACGAAGATGCCGTAATAGAGCTTTTTGAAAAGGTTTTGGAAAAGGCGGAATTTGCAAATCCTACTCATGGCTGCGTTGCAGGTGCTTTGGCAGCCCCAAAGATTTTAAAAAGGGTTTCCGAGTTAAACAAGGCAGGAATAAACAGATGGGTCGGAATCCAGGTAGGGTTTGAAACAGCTTCTCCAACTTTAATAAAAAAACTTGCGAACAACAAGATGAAGCCTTTTAGCTCAGAAGAATGGCCTTGGGTTTTGTTAAACGGAACCTATGTTTTTAACAAATTCTTCTGGTTTCCAGCCTATACTACTATAGTCGGCTTACCTTGGGAGACCGAAGAAGACCATATAGATACAGCAAGGCTTATAATAACGATGGAGAAAAAGTTAGAGGAAAAGTTAGGGGAAAAAGCACATTTTACGGTAACTCCTTTAGCCTTTGTTCCGATGGGCGGGTTGAAGGATAAGGAATTTTTCGACATCCAGGAGCATCTTACCAAAGGGAGAATTCTCCATATCTACCATGCTTGGAAACATCTTGCAAGGGAAATTGATAGAGGGTTGAAAAGGGTTACTAAAGGAAATCCTAACTTTCTGATTTTCGCACCTCTTGCAAAACTCGGAACAAAACTGATTGTTTGGAGGATAAGGAAATGGGCTATGAAAAGAGGGATAGATGTGGATAAACCTTTGGAGCCAATGGATATAAAAATAGAGGAAATAGAGCAATAAGCATTATAAAATCTTTTATATTAAAAAAAACCTTATATTATGGAGGCAAAGCTTTTGTTATACAAGAAACCGAAGTTGAAAAAACCGGTTTTAATTCAGGGATTGCCTGGGATAGGCAATATAGGAAAAATAGTGGTTTCCTATCTGATTGCTGAGTTAAACGCAGAAAAGATAGCGGATATAGTTTCACCCCATCTTCCTGGATTGGTTTTGATATCTCCGGACAATGTTGTGGAGCCTTTAACTATAGAGGTGTATTTATACAAGGGAAAAGGAAGGGATTTGGTTTTGGTCACCGGAGAGGCTCAGCCGATTTCCGATTTTGGCCAATACGAGTGCTGCAATTTACTGATTGATTTTTGTGAGGAATTTGGAATCTCCGAGGTAGTTACGGTAGGAGGATACGGGATAGGAAGGCAGGTAAAGGAGCCGAAGGTTTACGGAATAGTGACTTCGGAGGATTTGGTAAAGCATTATGAAAAGTACGGGGTTGTCTTTCAGAAGGAAAATACCATAGGAACCATCATAGGAATGAACGGCCTACTTCTAACCTTTGCAAAAATGAGGGATATAAGAGGAATTTGTTTGCTTGCAGAAACATTAGGTTATCCTTTGCTTTCCGACCCTAAGGCTGCAGAGCAGGTAATAAAAATACTTATGGATATGTTCGGGCTAAAAGTGAACTTGGAAAAGCTGGAAGAAGCGGTTAAAGATTTGGACAGATTATGGAGACATTTGGAAGAGCAGACTAGAAAGATGCACGAGAAAAAGGGAGTTTCAGAGTATTCTTCCTACATAGGATAATTTTTCGGTTTTTTGCTTATGGAAGAAAAAGTTAAAGAAATAGTATTAGAAGCCAACAACTTTTCTTCCTTTAATCCAGTCCAAAGTTTGGCAATAAAAAAAGGTTTGCTGAAAGGTAAAAATTTGCTCGTATGCGCTCCTACCGCCAGCGGAAAAACCTTGATAGCCGAGCTAGCCTTTATAAACAACTTTTTAATGAGAAGAGGAAAAGCATTGTATATAGTTCCTTTAAAAGCCTTAGCAAATGAAAAATATAAGGAATTTTTGAGCAAATACAAAGATTTGGGAATTAAAATTGGAATTTCTACAGGCGACTTTGATAGCTTGTCCCAGCATTTAGCTGATAAGGATCTGGTTATTCTAACTTCAGAAAAGCTCGACTCCCTAATCAGGCATAAAGCTTCCTGGATAAAAGAAGCTTCCCTTTTAATAATTGATGAAATCCATTTGATTAACGACCTTTCAAGGGGAGCTACTTTAGAGATGGTAATTACCCTGATGAACCTCCTCTCCAAAAACCTGCAGTTTTTAGGGCTCTCAGCTACAATTGGGAATCCTGAGGAGCTTGCCTCCTGGTTAAATGCCGAGCTTATCCTGAGCGATTTCCGGCCTATAGAGTTAAGAAAAGGTGTTTTCTTCTACGATAGAATATTTTTTGAGGATGGCGAAATAGAGATAGTAGGTAAGGGTTTGGAATCTCTGGTTTTAGACACCATAAACAAACAAAAGCAGCTGTTAATTTTTGTAAATTCAAGAAAGAGTGCGGAATCCTTAGCAGAAAAAATAGCGAATCTTTTAAAAGAGGAAAATCCAAAGCTTGCCGAAAAAATCCTTGTTTTGGATAGACCGACTAAACAATGTAAAAAGCTTTTTGAAGTGATGAGAAAAGGGGTAGCATTTCATCATGCAGGTTTATTGCCTAAACAAAGGGAAATTATAGAGGAAGAATTTAAAAACGGAGAGATAAAGGTGATTTGCGCCACTCCAACCTTGGCTATGGGAGTAAACCTGCCCGCCTTTAGGGTAGTAATTCGGGATTACAAAAGGTACGAAGAATTTTTAGGGTATGCAGACTATATTTCAAACCTTGAGATTCATCAAATGTTGGGAAGAGCTGGTAGACCCAAATACGATGCATACGGGGAGGGAATTATAATGGCAAAAAATGAAGGAGAAAAAGAAGAAGTAATAAAAAGATATTTTTTGTCTCCTTTGGAGGAAATCGATTCAAAACTTGCAATAGAACCGATCCTGAGAATCTATGTCCTTGCGTTAATCTCCACCGAGATTGCTGGAAGCGAGGAGGAGCTTTTCAAAATATTCCAAAAAACCTTTTTCGGCTTCAGGTATAAGGATTGGGAAAAGCTTAAAGAATCAGTTTCCTTTATCCTTTCAGACCTGGCAGACTTTGGATTTGTAAGGAAGGAGGGAAACCTTCTTTCTCCAACCAGAATAGGTAAAAGGGTTTCGGAGCTTTATATAGACCCAATATCTGCCAAAAATCTGATAGACGGGATTTTGAAGGTAAGGGAAAAAAGTCCCGATACCTTTGGATACATAACCCTAATTTCCAAATGCTATGAGCTGTATCCTTTACCTTCGGTAAAGGGAAAAGAGGCAACCGAGCTCGAATTTCTGATAGCCAAGAAAAAGGATTCCTTCCTTTTCCCTATTCCAGATATTTGGGATTACGACTACGATTTGTTTTTAAGGTCTGTAAAGCTTGCCAGAATCTTTTGGGACTGGATTAATGAAAAGTCGGAAGATGAAATTTCGGAAAGGTATAATATTACCCCCGGAGAGCTTTACCAGAAAATTACGAATGCATCCTGGCTTTTATATGCTATGGAAGAACTCTCAAAACTCCTTAAAAATTCCCTTGCCTATCAAAATGCCAAGAAGCTGAGAATAAGAATTGAAAATGGGGTTAAGGAGGAACTTTTGGAGCTTATCAGATTGCCGGGAATAGGTAGGGTTAAGGCGAGAAGGTTATATAACCTCGGCTTTAAATCCCTTTCCGACATTCTTAAGGGAGATAGAGCAATCCTTGAAAAGGCTATCGGAAAGAAGACCTTAGAAAAATTATTAAATGCTGCAAAATCATAGGTTTAAATTTATCCGATGCAAGCCTCTTTATTACCTTTGCAGTACTCATAGGCTGCGTAAGCATTGTCGTTGCAGATTTCCTTAAGGATGGCTAAGCTTTGGTTTACTTTTGCTGGAAGATAATTTTCCCAACAGTATTTCTTATCCTTTCCCAATCCCTCAACGCATGTTTGATAAGCGGTGCAAACCTCCCTTAAAGCTTTATCCCGAGAAATGGAAGGATTCACCTTTCCCCACACATTTGTAAAAAAAAGAACCATTACTATGAAAATGACAAGGATGGCAATAACTCCGACAACCTTAACAGCTTCCTCCATTAAAAAATTTATTCGATAATTTTTTATGGAAGAAATAGGCACTGTTATCTCTTTTCAAAATACTCCTAATACTCAGGAGTTTTGGTTTGTTTTGAAGAAAGGAACAAACATTCCCAAGGGAGCCTATGTCAGCTGCTCCTTAGAAAACAAAAGGTTGCTTGCAAGGGTTGATGATATTGTTAAAACGAACAGATATTTCATGCAGGCAGAAGCAGTAGATTCTTATGAGGAACCTTTGGACACCCATTTTCCTACAGACCTTTGGGAATACACTGTAGCATATGCAACCTGTTTGGGAATAGTTGACGATAATAAAAGAATTTTTCGTCCTTTTTCTCCTGCATCTCCAGGTTCTCCGGTTTTTTTGGCAAGAAAGGAAGATTTGCAAGCCCTTTTCAAACTTGATGAAAATGGTTTATACTTAGGCAAATTTTTGGGTTTGGATGTGGATGTAAAGATAAATTTGAGCAAATTATTTCAAAAGCATTTGGCAATCCTTTCCATAACCGGAGCAGGAAAGTCCCATACTACCTGTGTTTTAATAGAAGAATTGCTGAAGAGGGAATTAGAGCAGGGTCAGGTTTCCGCAATCGTAGTTGATGTTCACGGCGAGTATTTATCATTTATGTACGACGAAAATTTTTCTGGCAAGACTTTTGTGTACTATGGGAAGGATATTAGGATAGGGTTACCTTCCCTTTCTTCCCACTATTTAAGTTTGTTTTTACCCAACCTTACCTTTGCCCAGAAAAGGGAGTTAAAAAAGGCTATTTCGGATTTAAAGAAAAAGCAGGAAATCTTCGGGATGAAGGAACTTATGCAGGAAATAGAAAATAGTGAGAGCATAAAGCCTTCGACCAAGGAAGCCCTGCTTGCAAACCTTGAGCAGCTCAGAAATTTAGGATTATTCGGATATTACGATAATCCCAATCCTAAAAATCTTGCCCTGCAGGGAAAGCTTTCCATTTTAGACCTTTCCGATTTGATAGACAATACCAAAAGGCAGATGATTTTAGCCTATTTTGCTAACGAGCTTTTCAACCTTAGAAGGCAGAGAAAGGTACCTCCTTTCATTTTGTTCATAGAAGAAGCTCACAACTTCGCCCCTGAAAAGGCAAGCAAGGAAGAAGCTATATCTTCTTTCATCATAAAAAAGATTGCAAGGGAGGGAAGAAAGTTCAATTCCTCCCTTTGTTTAATTTCCCAAAGACCCGTAAATTTGTCTACCACCGCTCTTTCCCAATGCAACACCCAGATTTATTTAAGGATAGTCAATCCTTACGACATAGACCATATTGCCAAAAGCTCAGAAGGTTTAACTTCCGATTTAAAAAAGATGCTTCCCTCTTTACAGGTAGGAGAGGCTATAATAGTAGGGGAAGCTACCTCTTACCCTTTACTTGTTAAAATTAGGGATAAGGAGGTAAAGCTGGTTGAAAAGCATAAGAGTATGGAGGAGGAAGCTATAGAATATGCAAACGCAACCGATCAAATGAAGGATGATGTAAAGGCATTCATGCAGAATTAAATTATGAGAGAGTATCTAACCATTTTAAGGCCGAATGTGTGTTTTTTGGCAATCCTTGCCTTCTTGGCCGGAACTCTGATTTTGAAGATAGATATCCTTTCAACTTTTTTGCCCTTTCTTTGCTCCATCCTTGCAATTTTTTTCATCTGCTCCTTCGGAAATGTTATAAACGATTATTTTGACCGGGAGATTGATAAGATAAATAGGCCTTCCCGTCCAATACCTGCAGGAAAGATAAAGGAGAAAGTAGCATTAGGATATGCAATTGCTCTAGCTTGTTTAGGCTTATTTTTCTCAACTTTGGTTACCCTACCTTTCCTTCTCTTTGCATGCTTAAATACCTTAATCGCCTTCCTCTACTCCTGGAAGTTCAAAAGAACTATCTTCGGCAACTTGCTCGATTCTTATCTAGCCTCTGCATGCTTTATAGCTCCGTACTTTTCCTTCTCCTTACCTTCCCTCGACCCTTCTTTAGCCCTTTTAGGTTTGATCGCATTTTTCGGAAATTATTCCAGGGAGGTTTTTAAGGATATTGAGGATATGGAAGGTGATAGAAAAATGGGAGCCTCTACCCTACCCATAACCTTCGGAAAAAATTTCTCCCTCCTTTATGCAAGGATTTTATTATCCATAGGTTTATTCCTTTCCTTTTTACCCCTATTTTTATCCCTAACATCTTTCCTTTTTGTCCTTGGGCTTATTCCTGGAGCCTTTCTAAGCCTTTCAGCTTTAAAAGAGCTTAGCCCCTCCAAAGCCCAAAAGAAACTTAAGCTTGCAATGTATTTAATTTTGGCTGGTTTTATTTTAGGTTCATTCTAAGGAGTCTTCCTTACAATTTCATAATAGGTTACATCGTTCTCACTATCTATCACAGCCCAAAGCATTCTAGCCCTAATATTTTGGGCGAGCCTTACAGCCCTTGCAAGCTCAGGAAATGAAAATCTGTACTCTATCGGAACCGCATGCACAACCCATTTGGTATGCTCTTTTGCCTTCTTCTTCCCTTTTTTCAACTTTACTCCCCGCTCATAAACCCTGAAATGCGCCCCGAATTTAAATCCAGTTCTAACTAACAAACCCCTATCCCTTAAATCTCTATAAACAATCCATTTCTGGGGAAACTCATGATCAACCTTACAGGCATACTCATAGAATTCCTTTTCCGATAATTCTTTGCCTTCCTTAAAAATTTTGAGCCGGTTCCTTTTGAGCAATAGCATAGCCTCTTCCAATGCAAGCTCCAAGTGATTATCTATTATTTTCCCGAAAAATCCGTTCTCATAAACCTCTTTAGCATCTCTCTCATCCCAAATAAAAACCCTATTTTCCAATACCTCCCCCCTGTAAACCTTTTTCTCCATAATTAAATGTTTTTTGATTTTTTAAAAATTAAGCAAATTAATTTAGGTAGGAAAATGAAGGAGGAAGATTTTGAGCTGCCGGCTGGCATTGATTTCAGTAAATTTGAGGAAGGAGAGTATCTTATAATAGTCGATAAAAAAATAGTGGCGCATACCAAAGAAGATTTAAAATCTGCTTCTTGAAAATGTTAGAAAGGAATACAAAGGTAAGATGCCTTTAGTAGTAAAGGTTCCAAGTAAGGAAACCTTGATTTTGGGTTTTAGGATGAAAATCGGCGAGCAAGAATAATAAGGCTAAACCAAACTTATAATTTTATATAAGTTCGGTTAATTCTATTATGA
>CAZCGS010000014.1:0-13861 GCA_964498505.1 uncultured archaeon | reverse complement strand
ATGGAGTATCAAAGGTCAAAAATAGGAATGGAAATTTTGGCTTCGGAGATAAGGGGAAGCTTTTCACTGCTGGAAGGGATTGAGGGTAATGCCTCCTTTTGTATACCACTAAAATACTGCTCGAAAATAGCAATATCCCCTGGTTCTATAACCATCTTTGGATTTTCTGAAGAAGAAAAAAGGGAAGATATTCCGATTTTTACAACCTCATTCGGAGGAAGGCTCGAAATATTCTTTTATAATGAGAGTGAGGAGTTGGTTTCAATAGCAAGCCAAAGCTTTGAGGTTCCCTGCATGTTGGGAGGTGATTTAAATTACCTTTGCTTAAAAAAGGTCGGAGATAAAATTATTTTATCTTAAGTATGAAAGGCCAAATTATAATTCCGGCAAAGTTTGTTAGTACCTTGGTTGTAATAACCATAGCAACAATTATGATAGCTATTCTATTTAAGGCAGGAGCTTTTATGACCATAGCTTCCTACAACAAAACCCAAATTGAAAGGTCAATAGCATGCGATATAGCATACTTGTTTTCTACCTGGGAAAATGTAACCGTTTATCCCGCAATTTTTTCAGAAGGAAAGCTGAGCGCCCTTAATCAAAGTTATTTGGAAGATAGGTTGTTTGATCAGGTAGCCAAATATTTTTTTAATCCCAGATACGATTTTGCAATCCATCTTAGTTACAAAGGCAAAAACTTCTCCTGGTATTTTCCTAAGGAAAGTGAGTTGGGCTTTGAAACATGTGCAAAGGATTATGTATTGATGGAATATTGGAAGGGGATGCAAAAACTTTTCTTTCCTCCCTTCCAGCTCTCTCCACTTTTAGGGATTTTTGAAAGCACCAGCTACTCAAAAATATTCCTGAAAAAAAGCAATCTTTCATGCGAGCTTCCAGCCTTTATATCAACCCCTAGCTCTGAAATTCCGGAGATAGGAAAGATAAAGGTATTTTATTTTGAAAATATTGCAACAAAGCTGAGGAACGGTTTCTTTCAGACAATAGTAAATAAGCAGGATTTGTGGTTTGAGGACTTGGGAAAATATCCAGAAGGTTGTATAGATGCGAGTTTTGTAGGATTACCCATCCATATTGATTTCGGACCGATAAGTATAAATTACGACATAGGAAGGCTTGGTTGCGGATTCTTTTGGTATTATAATAGAAGTGAAGGTACCATCTATGTTACTCCATCAAAATCTGGGGCCAGCGGATGCGTAATAGCAACCAGATTTCCCTCTTACTATTACAAAAATTCCTCTTTAAACCTTTCCGAAAAAATTTGCAGTTCAAAGGTCGTTGCTCCCTCACTCTTTGAAGGATTTATAGCAGAAAATAAGAATGACCTTCATTTTTTCCTTAAATTTTATGTTTTGAGGAGGGAAGGAGATGACGATGTTAAAGTTTGCGAAAAGCTTTGCGAGAAGCTTTACGGAAAAGGTATGCAAGCTGAGCATTGCAAGAAAGGTTGCGAATTTGCAGATAAAGCCAAAAACCTAACCGGCGCTTTAGAAAGCTGCAGGATATATGAAGAAGATTGTAAAGATGTTTGTATAGAGGAGATTAAAATAGGAAAATGCTGCGAAAAAGATTCTTGCAAAAGTTGCATTCAAAAAGTTTGGGAGGAAGGATGCTTGCCCTCAATTCCACCAACGGAGCTAACAGAAGCCAGAAAAATCATAGTAAAGCATTGCTACACTCTCTATATCGGAGACCATCCGTGCAAGGATTATACTCAATATTGTGAGCAAGGGGTAAAGTATTATTTCAAAGCAAGGGAAATAAAAGAAGGGCATGTAGATGCTGTATACTTCGGAGTTTTGGAGGATAAGCTTAAGGAATTCAAAAGCGTATCCGAAATTCCTGAAGAAAAATATGATTGGTATGCTGGTTCGATTTGCAGTTATGAGGAATGTTCTTCCTCCTTAGAATGTGACCAAGGTAAAATCTGCATCTCAGGGCAATGCGTTCCGAAAAATCAATCTAAAAACTGTGAGCTCTGGGAAAAAAATCTGGAGATGAGGAATGCTCCGTGCTCTCCGGATTACGCTCCAGAATATAAAGCTGAAAGCAACCTCTTTGTTTATCAAAAGGTTTACAATCTTACCTGGCCTTATGCATCCTCGGAAGATAACACCCAGGAATTCTGCGAATGCCTTCCAAAGATAGAGTATAGTGTAAATAAAAACTCTGTAGATTGCTCGGAAAATCCTAATGACGCAGCAATCTGGACTTTTTCCATTCCGAAGTTTAGAAATTATTCCTTAAGCATGAAGGTTTGGGTAAACTCTGATCACAAAAAGGTTGTCTTGCTTAACCAAAGTAAAACCTGTGGAAGTATAGAGGAAACCTTGTGCAGGGGTAAAAATCCAAAAAACGGATTGAGCTCCTTCTTCCTTCAGGTTTTCTTCAAGGAAAGGAACGCCAACTTTTCTTACATTCTGCCTTCATCTATTATTAAGGTTAATAAATGACTATTATTATGGCAGAAATCAGGAAAGTAAGGATTGAAAATTTCAAGGGAATCAAATCCTTAGAGTTTTATCCCGGAGATTTAAATTTGATTGTCGGAAGAAACAATGTCGGAAAAACATCCTTGCTTGAAGCACTTCGCCTATTTTTTACTTTGCAGAATTCTAAATCTTTCCTTTACCAGTTCCGTTATCCTGCATATCTATTGAGCTATGGAGCGGATAAAGGCTCGATTGAGATAAACAACAAAAAAATAGAATTCTTCAGGGATGAAAAAACCCTAATAATGCTGGTGGAAAAACTCGGAAAAACTTTGGAAAAAAAGATTCCGAAGTATATTAAATCAAAAAAAGCTTCCAAGCTATCTACCGAAAAATTGGTAAAAATAATAGCTAAAAACTATGTAATAGCGAGGATGGATAAAAAACTGGCATTAATTTTAGACCTCAACTTATTCCTCCGTCCTTCTTTTCACCCTACTATTTTTTTTATGTTGGACGAGTTATCCACTCCCATTGAACCTCATTCAGGATGGCTTGCAAAGACATCTAAAACTTTTCCTCTTCTATCTCCGAAATATTTGGATGAAGAAATTCTTTCCTTCAAAGAGGCTAAGAGAAAGGAAGATATAGAGTTCCTCCTTAAAATAGAAAGGTTTATAAAGAAATACAAGCTCCTGGAGAAATTTGAAAGGTTTCAGAACGGATTTATTGTGATTAAAGAGGGGGAGGTAATTCCTGCCGAGTTATTCGGAGATGGATTCCTGCAGTTCCTTATTCTCCTGTTTTATTTGGAAAAATCAGAAAAAATTGCTCTTCTCGATGAGCCTACAGCATTCATGCATCCAGGCTACATAGAAAATTTTGTAAAATATCTTGTAGAGATTTCAAAGGCTAAAAAAATCCAGATTTTTATTGCTACCCATGACATAGACCTTATTGAAAGCTTTTTAGAATATCCAGAAAAAAAGGTTCGAAGCTCGTTGAAAATTCTGAGACTTAACAAAGTTGATGACACTATCTTATCTACTACCCTTGACTATTCTGAAGCTGTGAGGGAAAAGGAGAAACTAAAAATGGATTTAAGGGGAGTATAATGGGGAAACTTTTTATTTGCGAAGGGAGCAACGAAGCTCTTATGCTTGAGGAATTGTATAAAAGTAGGCTAATTTTCAAGGATTTCCAGCATTCTAAAGAAGAAAAAAGGAAATATGAGCAAACAAAAGTATTCAGGCATTATGAATGGATAAAAAAGGCGGAGAAAGGAGAAATAGTAAAAATAGAAGGAGGTATTAAAAAGGTAAGGGAGATAATTAGAAAGCTGATAGCGGAGCAGCAGGTTAGATATGTGGATGCTAAAGAGGTAATTATATTGTGCGATAATGAGAAAGGAAACCGCACGCTAAATTTAATTAAAAGCTACATGCAGGAACTCAAAAAGAAAGGAATATCCTTTGAGTTTGAAGAAAGCCCAATCTGCAACTCCTTTTATTACCTTAGGATGACCTTTGGAAGGATTTTGGTAAAGATATTAATTGCAAGCCCTAACTTGGAAGAAGTAATTAAAAAAGTTCTCAGAAAAAACCTGAAGGAAATAAAAGAGAAGGAGGAAAGGAGAAAGGTACTGAGAAATTTCCTTAAAATATGTAATTTGAAGAATTTTTTATTATGAAAAAAGGACAGCTTGAGGATGCAATAATAAGCTTGGTCCTTGTATTTTCATTTATAATGATAATCGGCGTTATATTCGCTTTGTATATAAGGCATTTTTTGGGTTGGGGTGCTCCGATTCAGGTAGAAAGCTTTACCGAGTATAAATGGGGTCAGTATTTGCCTTTTGCTGTAGGGATGTACATAACCTACCCAACCTCCTTATTTGAGGAGTTAAAAGCGATTTCGGAGGAAAGGTCGGAATATTGTTACCATTTGACCCTTGAAAGGCATCCCCTCCTCTATTCTGCAATAAGCAATCTCAGAAATCTAAAAGAAATTGAAAATAAAAATGTTTCCGTGGTTAAGGATAAGGAAGGGCTTTATTTGGTTTTTGGGATGGATTGGAAAAGGGTTTGTGAGAGCAAGGTTTTTCCGAACTTTGCTCCGTATTTTTGCGAGGTATTTGAATATCCTTTCTTCGGAAGAGAAGGGAAGAAGCTTACCGTAGCACTCTGCTGTACGAAGGTGAGAAGGTGTGAAGATTACCAAGGCATTTCCCCAGAATTAATATGCGAGAAAGACCCTTGCAATGTCGGACCCTGCATTTTGGACAGAAGGGATTTGAAATGCAAGAGTTATAACCCAGAGTACTGCGAGGAAAATGCAACCCTATTTTTTCAAACCCTGATTTCAAAGAAGAAAATAAAGTCGTGCGAAGATTATGACAAGGATAAAAATGCTTGCCTTAAGGATTTCTGTTTGGTCTCTCCTGACCCTAAAAAAGGTTGCAAATGGGATAATTCGGAGGATAAATGCACTTCGCCTTGACCATGAAAAGGAAAGGTTTGAGTTTGGGACCGGTACTGGTGCTCGCAATAATATTCTTAGGCTTCGGCATTATTGCAACCATGACCATAACCAAAAATATCAGATATTTCGTTTATGAAAAGTCCTCGGAAGCAGAGTTGATTACCCTATCAAACACCTATCGTGCTTTAAAATCCAGCATAGAAAGAACTTTCGATTTTGAGCTTGGAGAAACAATTGACTATGCAATGGAAAAAAGGGCGATACCTTGGAATAATTCATGGGATTTTTCATCCTTCCGGTCCTATTTTGAAAATGATAAAGGAAAAATCGTTGAAAACGGGATTAAAGAGTATTTGGAAGAAATTCCGGTGTTGAACCTTGTAAATATCCCGGAAAAGGTCAAAGTAAAAAATCTATCGTTGGAATATGAGGGTAATAGCCTTGATGTTTCGTTCTCCTACAGTATGAAAATCGAGAAAAAGGTTTCAATGCGTGCAAATCTAACCAACTACATTGAGTTTGAAGGTAGGGTATCCAAAAAGATTCCTTATCTCAATCTTCAACAAGCTTTTTACTGTACGAAGGAGTTGGTGAAAAAAAGCGATAATTCATTTTCATTTAGAAAGTTACCGGAAGGGGAGTTGAAAGCTGAACTTTATAACTTTCTTTACTCGCTCTCAGATAATCTAAACAACTGCACGGGATTTGAAAAGGATTTTGAAATAACCGATCTCGTTAAGGATTCAAAAGGAGAATGCGATTGCAAATTACAATATCCGCTAATTTCGGTAAAGTTGTCGGATGGGCAGGGAAAAATCAGGTTTGAATTCAGGCTAAGGGTTAAATGCTCAACCAGCAATCCAAATCCTGAATGTTTAGCCGGCTATGAGTGCTCCAGCTCTTGCGATGCATTCGGTTTTTGTACGGAATGCAACAAATATTTAGAAAATCTTCCCTGCTCTCCTGCAGGCTCTAAATTTCCGGTAAATACTTACGGTAAGGAGGGGTATCTCTATGTATGCCAGGAAGATGTGAACGGTAAGTATAGATGCCTGAAAAATTTCGGAGAAATTAAAGAAACCTTCCTTTATGTAAATTGCGGGGTAACTGACTACAAAATTGATGTTAAAGATGCTAAAAAGGTTGTTTTTAATGGGTTGAAATATAATGTTTCTGGCGCTGATGAATTTGATTTGTGCGCTAAGGAGGTACCTAAAATAGATGGTCTATTATATCTTATCTCGGAAAGTAACGGAACGGAATATATTATTAAGAAAATCCAGGTAAAGAACGAGCTATCCTCCTGCATCTCAAATCTGAAAGCAAAGATAAGTGATTATACCCTCACTTACAAAAACGATTTTATGGATTGTGATGAATTGGAAGAGGCTATAAGGGCTGAGATAAAAAATTTCTTTTATTCCTCTGGCTGTTACGGGTATGATATAGAGATAAAGTATCTTGATAAACCAAAATGCATAGCCAAAGGAAACAAGATATCAGTAGCCAATGAATTCGGAAGAAAGGCCAACATAGAGATAGATTTTAGGAATAAGAGAACTGACGAGACTGAAGCAAAAATGTTTGCAACCTTAAATTTAAAGCCTTATGTGACAGGCTAAACCTTTTTAGGCTACCAAATTTTTTACAGTCCTTGTAAACAGCTCCTCTTTAGCTTCTTCTGGAGGCAGAATTTCGGATTTTCCTCCTATTTCGGATACAAGAAAATCAATCCCCATCTTTTTAATTTCATTGCAAATTTCGGTCACATATTTTTTATCCGTGAGCAAAACAGGCGAAGGTCCGGTATCGATGGAATAATAGACCGGTATACCCTCTTCCCTAAGTTCGTTCACCTTTCTCATAATTTTTAAGGTCTCCGGCTCCCAAGCAACGAGTTTTGGCTTATCAAGTTCTTTAAAACTCTTACCGCTCATGGTAACTGCGTGCAGATGAATTGTATCGAGCTCTGCATATCCCGCAATCCTTTCCCAATCCTTTTTGTCTATTGCATCCAATACATCAATTACCTCTTCCTTTCTCATCAGCATCCATTTTTTGAAGAATTCTGATTTGGGAGCTTCCATATGTGCAAATTCGGTGCGAAATTTTTGGTAACCCTCTTTTGTTTTAATCCTTAGTCTCGACTCTACCGGAATGGTTATTAAGCGTAAATTGTCAAATCTATCTTTATCAATTCTGAGAGAAAATGAATTCACGCTTTCTATTCCCGGATAGGATAACCATAAGGAAATTCCTCCGGTTGCAGACCTGCATCCGGAACCAGCTACATATCTCGAGAGAACGCTAACAAATCTCTGATTTTTGCTGTAATTTTCGCCTAAGCCTGCTTCTATAGCGGCTAGCGCAAGCGCTGCAGAGCCGGAAGCAGAGGTTCCCAATCCCTTTCCCTTAACAAAATAATTCTTAGATACAACCAAAGCCTTTGTTTTTGCGGATGTAATTTCCCTTAGGGTATTAAGCATTTGCCTAACCCTTTCCAACTCCCTACCTTCAGCCCTTTTTTCATTTATAATTACCATATCCTTTTCGAATTTTGAATCGAATTCTACATAGGTTAAAGTGTATGCGGCAGAGTTATTAAGAGAAATGGAAGGTAAAAATGCTATTCTGTTCTTCCAATCCGACATGCCATGATATTTCAGAATACCCTGAATAGGATAGGCCTTAGCAGCTCCTTCTCCGTTTAAACTTGAACGCTCTTCAACCCGAGGAAAGTCCTCTATAGAATAATTTCTCCTTTTCAATTCGGAAAGAATTTCATAATGATGCTTTTTCATAATCTCGGATACTTTTTCAAAGCCTGCAGGAATTTGAGTAGGCAGATAATGTTTTTCCAGCCCTTTTTCCATAAACCTTATTAGATAGTAAATAATTAAAGTTTTTCGCTCATCTCAAAAATATTTTTAAAAAGGTAATCGGGCTTTAGCTTTTCCAAATGAATTCTTAACCCCATTCCAGAAAGAACCGCTATTGCTAGACAACCCGCATCTCTTGCTGCCAGGATATCTACCTGAGAATCTCCAACATATCCAGCCTCCTTTGATTTATAACCTAAAATTTCGCAAATCTTTAAAATTCCCTCACCGCTGGGTTTTTTCTTAACCTCTTCCTCTCCCAAAATTACGGAGAATTTTCTGTAAAAAGGTATATCCCTTATAACAGTTTTTTTGGAAGCGTTTGTAAAAATTGCAAGCTCGTAACCCTTCTCCTTTAGACGGTTAATAGCCTTTTCCGCATAAGGAAATACCTTGATATATTTCTTAATATCCTGAGAGCCAAAAATCTCCTTATAGGTGGTGCTAATCCTATTAACCACATCTTCGCTTAACTTATGTCTTTTGCAGATTTCTTCCAATATTTCTTCCGCATCTTCCATGCACAAAATTTCCTTAAGCTTTATATTTTCCTTACTCAGGCAAAGCATAACCTTTACAGCATTTTTGCTGGAATTGCAGCTTCCTATTCCTCTGAGATGCCAGACCTCGGAAGGGCTGTATCTAAATTCTATCCCCGCCCTTTCAAAAGCCTTTTTAAAAGCTATGTACATAGCATGCTTCGAATCCCTGAGCACTCCGCCCACATCAAATATCAGTAAATTCATTTTTTACCCTTTTACTACATATTCAACATATTTCCCAAAGGCCGGCCTTGTTATTAAAACCCCTATCAAAACTCCTACAATGGTTGTTAAAGCAAAGCCGGTAAGCTCTTTGTAAACGCTAAAACCCAAGAATAACAAAGGAAGCATCGCAGCAATTGTTGTTGCAGCAGATGCAAATATCATGAAAAATGCTATTTTCAAAGCATGGAAGAGGGAATATACTTTTTCTTCCTTCCTTTTCTGATAAAGGGATTCATCGACTATTATAATCTGATCATCAACTCCAAAGCCTATAGCAGCTATTATTCCCGCTAAAGCAGAAATACTCAAAGTCCATCTCGTTATTGCAGCAAATCCCAATATAATTATAACTTCCGACAGCATGGTACCTATGATTCCCAAGGATATCAAAGGGTTCCTGTACCTAATATATACCAAAAGACTCACTAATAAAATTGCCAGCAGTCCTGCAAGGAAAGCCTTCTGAAGATAACCCAAACCAACTTTCGGATCTATCCTTTCAATGCTTTCTATAAAAATCTTTGTAGGTAAAGCTCCTGACTTTAAAACTGCCTGCAATTTTCTTTCAGAGTTTAAAGCTTCCTCTCTATTCTTTCCATAACCATGAATACTTGGCATTGTAAGTTCCTTACCCTTAAGGGAACATCCTATATTTAAAGAGTCGATCAACTTCCTATCCAAATAGAAATTTATTTTGCTGCTCAGGTAACATTCTCCGGAAGGGCTTTGAACTCTCTCCAAATTTTCGGTAACATCCGCAAATTTTTTAGCTCCCTCAACGCCTGTTATAACACCGAACTGATACTCACAACCTTTTTCTGTACAATCAAATTTGGTCACTTCGGGAGCATAATTGATAGCTTTTATATCATCTCCGGAATAAACAAAAAATTCTATCTCAACCTTATCCTGGCTTATATTTCTAACCTCAAACGGAACTTTGCACAATTCAGACCTTTGATTAATGCCTACCAGCCTATCCCCTATTTTAACCCAAGAATTGTTTATTATAAATACCTTAAACCTTTTTTCTTTTCCCAAGGTATGCTTGCAAAGCACAAATTCATCTCCATCCTTCAATTCAAGCTTAATCCCAGCCTCAAAAACGCCTGTCTTATTTAACAAGGTTAGCAGATCCCTTTCACTACCTCCGGCTATGGTTATTAAAATTCCCGGCTTTTCTCCGGTATTTATAACCCTGAATTTGGCCTCTTTTAACCCAAAGGTGTTTATCCTTGTCTCCAAAATGCTGACAACCCTTTGCAAAGTATTGTTCGATTGGTTTTCAAGGAAGATAATTGCCCTAATCCCGCCTACCAAATCCAAACCGAAGTTTAAATTTGTCCTTTTCGGCATTCTATAATCAAAGGAGCAGTTCATCCCTTCCCCTTCATACAAAAAAGTTTCCTTTCCTTTGTCTGTATAAAGGGTTAGCCAACCGGTTTTATTTTTGAATGCAAATAAATCGTTGATGGAATGGATGGCTACGCAATTCCTCTCATTCAAACAAATCTTTTCCAAAAAATAGGGGGGCTGAATTTTTGAATATATGCAGGGCTCTCCGGAAACTCTAGTAATTTCGATCCCTTCCGAACTGAAAAGGTTCGGGGTGTAAAAAATTGCGCAAAGCGAAAGTATAAGGGAAAGTAATAGTAACAGCACTTTCGGCTCCAATAAGAATTTTTTGATCTTTCTTTTTCTCATACTTTATCTATGCCGATAAATTTAAAATAATCTTAATCAATGCCCTTCCTTTTTTTAATTTCGGAAATAACTTTATCTTGCAAGGTAGTTGGAAGCTTTTCAAAAATTACATCTATTAAACTGTAAAAGCCTTTCCCTCCGGTAGCGCTCTTCAAACTCGCTTCAAAACCGAACATCTCAGCTACAGGTAGCTTTGCCTTAATAATGCTCGCTCCCCTCTCGCTCTCTATGCTTAAAATCTGCCCCCTCCTGTTTGTAACTTCGGAAATCGCGTTATTCATTAACTCTTCAGGGACATCTATTCTTATGATTTGCACGGGTTCCAAAATTCTGGGTTTGGAGGAAAGCATAGCCTCCCTTATAGCCTGTCTTACCGCTGGGATAACCTGAGCGGGTCCTCTGTGAATGGCATCCTCATGCAAAACAGCATCAACTATCTTAACCTTAACCTTCGAGCAGGGTTCTCTAGCTAAAGGACCTTGGTCCATAGCCTGCCTAAAAGCCTCCCTAAGGTAATCATAGGTTTCGTGCAGATAAATAACGCCGACGGTAGCATTTATAAGCAGGTTTCCCCTGTATACATCCAAAATCTTTTTGGCTTCCTCTCTATCCAACCCAGCTTCCCCGAAAACCTCTGCTAACTGCTTGGGATTTCTTACCTTTCCCTCAGGTATCTTCCCTTCAATTATTGCTTTATAAACCTCCTCTTCCAAAGGCTCCACTATGATATAAAATTTGTTGTGTTTGTTTGGGGATTTTCCCTCAACCGGAGAAGGAGTAACACCTTCTATGGTCTCTCTATAAACAACTATTGGCTTAGAGGTTACAATCTCTATGCCCCTTTCTTTTAAGGGTCTCTCTATTTTTGCATCTATGTGCAGCTCTCCCAAACCGGAAACCAAATACTCACCAGTCTCCTGATTTATGTTGACTATCAGGGAAGGGTCTTCCCTTGAAACCTGCTTTAGGAAGTTAATAACCTTCTGCAAGTCGGAAACATTCTTCGGCTCTATCGACTTTGTAACTACCGGCTCGAAAATATGCTTTATAGATTCGAAAGGAGGGATTATATGCTCTGGGTCGCAAAGGGTTTCTCCCGAAAACGCGCTCGATAATCCAACTATCCCGCAAATATTTCCGGCAACAACTTCCGGCATGGAAATTCTTGCAGGTCCCTTATAAATCGAGACTTGTTGGACTCTCTCATTTTTATGCTGACCTATTAGATGAACCTCCTGCCCCGGCTTTATGGTTCCTGAAAAGATTCGCACAGTACTTACTATTCCGGCATGAGGGTCTGGGATTACCTTCGTAACTATGGCAACAAGCTTTCCCTTAGGATTGCAGGAAAGCATATCCTTACCAACCTCGCTTTCCAAATCACCATCCCAAAGCTTCGGAATTCTGTACCTTTGAGCTTCCAAAGGGTTGGGTAAATGCTTTATTATCATATCCAAAACAACCTTGTGTAAGGGTGCCTTTTTTGATAGTTCATCCTCTTTATCAGCGTTGGTTAGCTCTATAATATCTTTAAAGGTAATTCCGGTTTCCTTCATAAAAGGAATGGAGATGGCCCATTTTTTGTAAGCGCTTCCGAAGGAAACTGTACCGTTCTGAACATTTACCAACCATTTATCAGCGAACTCCTTCTCGGCATATTTCTGAATCAATTCATTGACCTCTGTGATAATCTCTACAAACCTTTCCTGCATTTTTTCAGGGCTAAGCTTTAGCTCCTTAATAAGGCGATCAACCTTGTTTATAAATAAAATCGGCTTTACCCTCTCCCTCAAAGCCTGTCTTAAAACCGTCTCGGTTTGAGGCATTACCCCTTCTACCGCGCAGCACAGAACTATAGCCCCGTCAACAGCACGCATAGCCCTAGTAACATCGGCTCCGAAATCAACATGTCCGGGAGTATCGATAAGGTTTATCAGATAATCCTCTCCTTTATAATTATGGACCATGGAAACATTTGCAGAGTAAATGGTTATCCCTCTCTCCTGCTCCTGCTTATCAAAATCTAAAGCCAATTGCCTTCCAGCAAGCTCTTCTGAGAGCATTCCGGCTCCAGCTAACAAAGAGTCGCTCAGCGTCGTTTTGCCATGATCTATATGGGCGGCTATACAAATATTCCTTATTCTTTCCGGTTTTCTCATCAAGTCCTTTACCCTATCCTCCAATGAAGCCATAAGAATGTAATTCCGGGAAAAAATTTAAAAGAAGAATTTTGTTTTTCTAACAAAAGACTTATTTACAACAAGTAGTGGCTTTAATGTAATTATCAGCAGTACAAGCCAACTTTCCTGGTATTGCTGCTCCTTTTGTAGATGTAATACTTTCATATGCTAATGTATAACCACTTGGGCAGGATGCGGTAGGAGGATCACATGGACAATTAGCATCCACACAACTGCCACCCAAACATGAACAACTTGTTAGCAAAACAACACAACTTCCTCCACCAACCTCACTCCCATTCACATAAATCTTTTGAGCATTAATTGTTCCTGGCCCTTTATTTCCTCCTGCTGGATTTCCTACAACTATTCCTCCAGTTACATTCAAATCTCCCGTCATTGTGTCTCCGGTTTCATTGACCCAGATATCTTCGATAGCTCCAACACCCGCACCTGTTGCTTTTACTGCGATAACATATAATCCGCACATCACATCATAATAATCCATATAACCTTCAATCCACTTACAAGTTTTCGAAATTGTAAGTTCACATGTGGTAGGTCCTTTTTTTCCGAGGCATGGCAGTTCTTTACAAGGTGTTTCATACCCTCCACTCCACCCTCCACTAGCTACCATCTCATACGAAGGAAAAGCACATTTCTCAGCATAAATATTATAATACCATTGCTTCGTAGCCCAAGAGTTATAATAACCTGTTGCCCCATGGGCATAAATTACTGTATAACCTTCAGGTATTTGAACTGTACAGTTAGCTGTGGCTGTTTCGCCGTCTTCATCACAACTATCACTGTCACTCTTAGACGCACTCCAGACATCAAAGGTTATTTCTCCGGTTCCACCACCTGTAGGCCAGAAAGTTGTGCAGTTTCCCTGGATGCAGAGCTCGAAGAAGTTTCCTTTTCCCGTTACTTCTAAATTTCCTTGGATTTTTGTATTACCTTGGACTTCCAAAGTTTCTTTTGGATTTTCTGTTCCTATTCCGACTTTTCCTGAGGTTGAGTTTATAAATAAGGCATTGGGAAATCTCCAGAAGCAATTTGTGTTGTTGGAACAGTTAAAGGTTCCCGGACCTATTTCTCCTGGGTAATGGCCGGGATTTGGATATTTTAGATTTTCTGGAGAGGTTAGATAGGCTGCAAAGACTTGGTAGGCTATGGTTAGGGTGAAGGTTAGCAAGATCGCTAGGGTGAATTTTTTGAGGGTCATAATTATTATTCTTTATTATTTATATTTATTGATTTGGCGGCAAGTTTTACATCTTCCCTCAATATGGTTTTTCTTTTGGCGTGTCTTGCAAGTTTATCGGAAACCTCAATCAACTCTTTTAAAATATTTGAAAGTAAGGTATCAATTTCCTCTATCGCCTCTTTTGAAA
>CAZCGS010000013.1:0-14521 GCA_964498505.1 uncultured archaeon | reverse complement strand
ATAATAAAAGCGTATCAAGCGTATCGCCAACAAAAAGATTTTGGAGAAGTTTAGGAAATTAATCTATTTAGAGGAGATTAATTTATGACAGAGGACAACGAGTTTTTTTGAAAGGACTGTTATTTATGAAGACGGAAGAATAGAAAAAATAAAAGTTCCTAAAAAAGAGGTTTTGAAAGAAATCGAAAAGATGTTGGAAGAGGATAAAGAGATGCTCGAGATTTTGGAAAAATTGTAAAATTTTAAAGAAAGTTTATTGGATATATTTATGAAGTTGCTTTATTTCCTTACAATATCTGCTTTCTTAGGAACAATCGCACTATCTTTACTAGCACCAGTAGAAGCACCATATCTGGAAAAATTAACAGTAAATTATTCTTTAATTGGATTAGCTTTAGGTATATCTTCTATAAGTGCTATTCTATTTTCACCAATGTTGGGAAAGTTCTCTGATAGAGTAGGAAGAAAAAAGATAATACTTTCTTTTGCATTTTTAGGATCTTTTGTTCCTTTGCTACTTGTTCTATCTCCAAATATAGAGAGCTATATCCTTGTAAAATTTTTGGCAGGGATTTTAGGTACTTCTTGGGCTGTTTCCTTTGCTTTAATTGGAGATATCGTAGAAAAAAGTGCAAAAAAAGGTTTTGCATTTGGGATTTACATAATGGGTCCCTCCCTAGGCGGTGCATTAGGATCTTTAATTTCTGGTTATGCAGCTAGTTTTGTAGGGGATTTATCAACACCTTATTTCTTAGCATTTTTTATTTCCTTCCTTTCCTTTTTACTTCTTTTGCCATTGGTTAAGTATAAGGAAATTATCTCTAAAAAAGCCAAATCAAAAGGAAAAAGAGTTTCTTCTCTTAAAAATATACCTATCATAATAGTAGCAATAATTATCCTATCATTTCTCTTTTCATTCCATATGAGTATGAAAGGTTTGCTTTGGCCATATATTCTTAAAAATTTTGTTGAGGTAGAGTTGGTTCCTTTCTATGTCGCGATAACTTTTGCATCTATGGGAATTCTAGCAGGTTTACTTTCGCCTTTAGTCGGAAAATTAGGAGATAAACTTGGGTTTGTTAGGGTATTCTTTTTAGGGTACTTTGTAATGGGTATTTTTGGAATTTTGCTTGCATTTTCAAATTCTTTCTTTTTATTCTATCTTTTTTCTGTTTTATATGCATTTGGAGAGGTCTTGAAAGGTCCTGCTTCTGATGCTATTATAACCGAATACACTAAAAAGGAAAATAGGGGCTTTATCTTTGGTGTGCTTTCCTCTATAGGAGGAATTGCATCATTTTTGGGTCCTATATTGACAGGTTCCCTTCTAAACTTCTTAAATTGGAATTACATTCTTTTTATTTATGGATTGGCTATTTTAGCTTCAACATTAGTTTTTGGTTATTTAATAAAATTTAAATTACAGTTAAAATCGCACTAACTACTTTATCTTCTTTTACATTAATTTCATACATTTCTTTATTGCCTATATCTTCTAGGAATTCTTCTATGACATCTACAACTTTTATAGGATTTCTACTTTCATCTAACTGAAGAATGAACTTCTCGAAAATCTGATCTCTTATTCCATTCCTTTTTATAACTCTCTCCAGAACAGCCAAATCTATATCAAACTCTCTTCTGTTGAACTCTGATAAAAGTTCTCTACCAGGATAAAGCAATTTTAGCGCTTCATTTATTTCTGGTGTGCTACCCTTACCTTTGACATTAACAAACTTATAATAATTTCGCCCATCAAAAAATTGATTTTTGGTAGTTTCCTCTTCATAATCATCTATTTTTGTTGAAACACTTGATGACTTAAGAGACTCATACTTCCCTTTTTCTATCATCTTCATTATGCTACCTTCACCAAGATAGTTATCATTAATTTTTCTTTCAAATTCGTGTGATTCTCCACCAAAGTCGAGGTTTCCCTCCTCTTTTATCCATATATGAAAAAAAGGTCCCTGTTTCTTAGTGCAAATTTCTTTGTAAGCTACATTAAGATTTAAGCCATTGCTTGTTTCTAAAGTATATTCACTCCCCTCTTTTGCATTTTCATCTGGCCATAGGAAATCAAGATAAGGATATCCAAAAATGTGCGGTATTGTTGGTCCTCTAAAGTTGTAGTCTACTTGCTTTTCTCCGAAAAATACTTTGGCAGTATTTTTTGAAAAATTTTGTTGTATTTTTATCTTCATAAAAATTACAAAAATTAAAAAAATTAAATCTTTACAAGCTCTTCACTCTTATTAAATTTCAAATTCAAAATAATTTTATGTTTGAAAGGTGGGTGGCGCATAAGGTATGGATTAAGGATTTGATGGAAGGAAAATGGGAGAAGGAGCCGGAAAGGGAGAGCCCATATTTAAAAATAAAGGACGGAAGAAAAATTGTAAGATGCAGGATTTTGGGCACCATCATAACAAAATTTCTCTCGGAAGACGGAAATTATGCCTTTTTTGCTGTAGATGATGGGAGCGATGTCATAAGGTTGAAAATGTTCGGGGATGAAGTAAAAAAGTTTGAAAATTTTAATAAAGGGGATGTGGTTGATGTTATAGGCAGGGTAAGGGAATACGATGGAGAAACTTACATAAGCCCTGAAATTATTGTAAAAGTTCAAAACCCGAATTACGAATTTTTGAGGAAGATTGAGCTTAAGATTATCCATAACAAGGAAGGCAATTAGATTCTTCATCTTCCTCATTCTTCCCGTAAAACAATTTTTTGAGGTGTTCTATTCTATCTTCATACTCTTTCTTTTTATCTTGATCTTGTAATTTAGAAACATATTCCTTTGCGCCTTCCAATTGAATCTGAATGAACTTCTGCAGATCTTCTCTCAAGACCTGAAGGTTCTCAGCTGTGCTCGCTTTTCTCTTTCTCATAGCCCTCTCTTTTTTTATTAAATCTTCCAAAGAGTCTAAATAATTCTCCATATCTTCCACATTCCTTTTTTCCATTCTTCATTTATAATAAAAAAATGTTTTTATAGTGCCCTAGATCTCTTTCCTCTAGCACTTTTTCAAAATTTTTCGGTCTTTCTCCTGGATTTTTTAACTTTTTAACTTTTATCTCCAATTCTCTTTCTAAATTCTCAAGCAATTCAGATATTTTCATATTTATTTCGGTATAATTATTAGGAGAAAAGTCACCTGTATTTTCAATATATTTGTTAATCCGTTCTCTTATTTGTAGGATAAGGCAAGATGTATAATCTTCTTTTTCCAGCAAATTCAAATTTAGTCCATTTTTTTGACCCGACGGAGATATTTTTTCTACTTCCTCAGCTATACAGTTTACTGATTCTCTAATCATATCTAGGTACTTAACCGTTCCTTTGAGCACCATAAAACTTTTTAATTAAAAAATAAAAAAGAATATTAGGGCTGCTGAAAAGGCAATTGCCCAAAGTTTTCTATCCGCAAAAAAGAGCTTGAATCCGTCTAATGGAGGGATGGGAAGGAGGTTAAAAAGGGCAAACCAGGAATTGATGAAAAAGGCATATTTGAAAAGAATGTTTGAGTAGAAAAGGTAAAGGCTTAAAAATATTGCCGCAAGGATTAGGTTTGCCAAAGGGCCGGAGAAAGAGATGTATTTTCCAGCCTTTTTTTGCAAGGTAGGGCTGAAATGGTAATGGTAAACCGGGTAAATAACAACAGCTCCCGGAGCTGCAAAGATGAAACCTAAGAAGGAGGTAAGGAAGCAGAGAAATAGCCCGAAATCCCATCTTTTGAATCGAGCAAGATAGTTAAACCTTTTCGCAGCCTCCCTATGCATTAATTCATGGAATAAAAAGGCGGGGACTATGAGAAAAAATGATATCAAAAAAGTTTGGGGAGAAAGGTTCGAGACCCCGAAAAATATGTTTTTGAAGGAAATTGTTAGGATGAGCATCGCTATAGCTATATCTTTTACCTCCTGCCTGTCCATAAAATATAAGGTTTTTAAATTAATTTAGAATATGATCGATTTAAGCCCTTATGTGGGAATAATCTATTTCGGATTATTTGTAACTTTAGTAGCATCTCTCTACTTTTTCATCCTCCTCATAGAAAATTACCATGACATTAAGAAAGAGCAGAGAAGAAAAGGTGTTAAAGGGCTGAAAAGATACCCTTTTGTCTCTATAATAATGACAACCTACAATGAGGAAGCAACGATAAAAGAAACGATAGAGTCTCTATTAAACCTGAACTATCCGAAAAATAAAATGGAGATTATTGTCATAGATCAAAGCAAGGATAATACATTTAAAATCCTAAAATCTTTTAAGGATAAAAGGTTGAAATGCAAATGGGTGCCGAAGTTCGGAGTGCCTAATGAAAAGTCTGCATGCCTCAATTTGGCATTAAAAATGGCAAAAGGAGAGTTCATTATAACTCAGGATGCAGATTCATTTATAGAAAAGGATGCCCTGCTAAAGATGCTACCTTATTTTGAAGAGGATAGAAGGTTGGGAGCTCTAATTCCGAACATGAAGGTACATAACCCTAAAAATTGGGTGCAGAGGTTGCAGTATGTAGAGTATATGTTCGTACTATTTACCAGAAAATTATGGCAGTATGTAAATGCAACTTTTGTTACTCCCGGCCCGTTCTCAATATTTAGGAGGAGTGCCCTGAAAAAGATAGGTTATTATTTTGATGTGAATAGCCTTACTGAGGATTTGGAAATTGCATTCAGATTGCTGAAGCACCGCTACAAAGTTAAATGTTGTTTAACAGCTGAAGTAACTACCGTATGTCCCGATTCTTTAAAAGCATTATTTAAACAAAGGATTAGGCAGAATTTGGGCTTTTTGCAGGGAATTATGGTGCATAGAGAACTATTATCTCCAAAGTACGGAGATTTGGGGTTGTTTGTACTGCCGATAAATATTTTAACTCCATTTCTTTTAATTATTTCCTTCGGATATATAATGGCAAATATAATAGCGGGCTTTATTAACAATGCTTACCTTGTCTCAAAGGTAGGGGCAGATATCCTGATATCAAAAGCCTTCGAGAATTTACTGACTTTCAGATTTATATATTCTGATTTGTTCTACTTAGCAACAATAGTTTCAATACTCGGATGGATTCTGTTCTTAATATTGAGAAAACACTGCAAATCCTTCCTACGCACGATAGAGGATATAATTATCTATCTTGTTTACATAACCGTTTCGGGTTTTTTATACACGACATTCTGGATAGTTACTTTTTATAGATTTTCCAGAAAAAAGATTGTATGGGAAAAGTACGACAAAAAAAGAATAAAATGGTAAACCCAAGGATAATTCTGGCCTTTATCTTAGGAACGCTCATTTTTTTAATAGGGGTTTTGATCAGCCAGGTTTTGGGCTACTATTCTCTAGATAAGATGAAGTTGGAGTTGGAAGAAACCTATAATGAGCAGTTAGGCTGGCTTTTGTCCTCAAATATTTTAAAGGATTATGCATGCAATATAGATAATCTTGAGTTGTCAAAAAAGAGAATCGAGCTGGGGCAGGAGCTTTACACCTTAGAATCAATATTCGGAAAGCAGGACCCAAAGGTGCTTGCAAAGAAGGAATATTTCCAAATTTTGGAGGTGCAGGAATATCTGCTGATGAAGGAAATAAAGGAAAGATGTAATAAAAGTTATGTGCTGATTCTCTATTTTTATTCGAATAAAGGGGATTGCGATGAGTGTATAGCGCAGGGTATGATTTTAGACGATTTATGGAAGAAGAATAAAAACATCTCGATTTTCTCCTTTGATTATAATATTGAGAACCCAGCAACAGAGGCTTTGAAAAGGCTGTACGGAGTTAGGGGATATCCCGCCTTGGTAATAAACGGAAAAACCTTTAATCGATTTTTGTCGAAAGAGGAACTGAAAAGGGTTATACAGAGCCTAAACTAAAATAAACAATTCTATCCTTATTTTTAGCCAACAATTGATTTTGGTATTAGATAAGAAGAGCAAAAAAAGAAATTTATCCGATGTAACTCGAAAATTTCTGGAGAATGCCTAACTTGTCTTTTTTCCTTCTTTTTCTTTTCGGAACCTGAATCTTTCCGAACTGGCTTTCATATTTGTCGATATTATCTTTGAGGATTTGAAGAAAGACTTTTGCCTGCAATGGGCTTAAGATAACTGCATTATGCTTTGTTACATAGCTCAAAACCTGCTTTCCCTCTATCAAATCCATCCTAGGAGTGGTTTGGGAAAAGTCTATGATAAATTCATTCTGATTGTTGAAAACTGTAATGTTGTTTGCATAAAAGACTTCCCTTCCCAAATCAACATGCATGTTAACCTTTTTCCTCTCTTCTTTTTTCTCTTCTGCCATAACCATATTTGGTCTTAATCTTAATATATAGTTTATGAAACTGCTTGAAATTTCAAAAAAGGAGAGGATAGTAGCGATACCGGAAGACGAAGAGGACCTTATGGCAATTTTATTTTTGTTGGAAAAAGGCGCTAAAATAGGAGGAACTACCCTTAGAGTGAAAACCATTAAAAAAGGCGATGAAATTCTGAAGGGGGATAGGGAAAAAGTATTTTTAAAGATAGAGGTAGAGAAAGCTCAGTTTGACGGAAAAAGGGTAAGGGTTTTGGGCAGAATTGTGGAGGGAATGGATATCGGCAAATATCACAGTATGGAAATAGAAGTCGGAAAGAAGGTTGAAATAGAAAAGGAATTCAAGGAATTTGAGATAGAAAGGTTAAAAAGGCTTAAGAACAAAATAAAGCCGAGAAAGGTGCTTATTTGCCTTTTGGATGATGAGGAAAGCTATTTCGGAATCCTAAACCACAAACTAAAGATTATAAAAAGGATTTGGAGAAGGAAAAGGAGTTTGGAAAAAGGAAAAGCCCATTCCTTAGAGGAATTTTTCAAAGAGGTCGCAGCAAATATAAAAAAAATATTTGAAGAGAATAAATGCCAGGCCTGCATTGTTGCTAGCCCTGGATTTTACAAAGAAGAGGTGGCTAAACTTTTGGATTTTAAGGTGTATTTAGATGGAGTTTCTTATGCAAACCCGAGCGGTTTTAGGGAATTGCTGGGAAGAGAATCCATAAAAAAGGTTGCAAAGGATGCTAAAATTTCGAAAGAGGCAAAGAGCGTTGAAGAATTCTTCGAAATTCTTTCAAAGGATGAAAGTAAGGTATGCATCGGAAGGGAGGATATTTTAAATAACCTCCAAAGGCTGAAAAAGGTAATTGTGTGCGATAATGCGATTAAGGAGAATAAGGATTTGTTGGAGGAAGCTTTTAAGAGAAATGTTGAGATTGAAATTATTGATTCCTCTCAGGAGCCCGGAAAAAGAATCCTGGGTTTGAAAGGGATAGTTGGATTGTGTTGGTATTAAAAATTTTGCTTTATAGATAAAAAATGGAGAAAGAGGATAATCCTATGAGGGAAATTTCTATTGAAAAGGTAGTTTTGAACATAGGGGTTGGGGAAAGCGGGGAAAAATTGGAAAATGCAAGAAAAATCCTTGAAAGGATTACAGGTAGAAAAGCTCTGCTTACAAAAACGAAAAGAAGAACAACCTTCGGAACTCCGAGGAACAGGCCCATAGGGGTGAAGGTAACCATTAGAGGGAAAGATGCAGAAGAATTGCTTAAAAAACTGCTTGAAGCTAAAAAGTTTGAAATTCCTAAGAGCTCCTTCGATGATCAGGGTAATTTCTGCTTCGGAATAGAGGAGTATATAGAAATTCCTGGGGTTGAATACGACCCGGAAATAGGGCTTTTCGGAATGGATGTTTGTGTCTCTCTGAAAAGAAAAGGCTACCGAGTTATTAGAAGAAGGATAAAAGGAAGACTGGGAAAAAAGCATAGGATAACAAAGGAGGAGGGGATAAAGTTTGCTGAAGAAAAATTGGGAGTAAAAGTTATATAAAGAAAACCTATTCAATATTATGGAAAGGTTGGGTAAAATAGCTCTTATCTGCTCCCTGATGATTGCAATTATTCTATTCTCAGGCTGTACAGCAGAGGATTTGCCGATCGGAGGAGAATTGTGCACCAAAATAGGAATATGTGAGAAAAAGGTCATTGAGGAAAAGCCCGAGGTAATTTTGATAGAAAATATAAATGTTATGCCCTCAACAGAGGTAAAGGCTAATGAATTAGTTGATGTTTATGTTACCATAAAAAATAAGGACCCTGAAAAGGAAATAAAGGGAGTAAATGCAACTATCTCGAATCCTGGAGATTTTGAATGTCTAAATTGCTCCTTTATCATTACCATGCATCCTTTGCAACCAAAAACCCTACATTTCAGGTTGAGGGCTCCGAATTTTAAGGGAACCATGCATGTCCCTGAAACCCTAACATTTACCGTAACCTTTGACTATGATTCCCACACAACTAAATCTATTTGGCTGATAGGAAAGAATACCTACAGAGAATATTTGGAGTCTGGAAGAAAGGTTCCTATAACTCTAAGCGAAAGCAAATCCAAAGGTCCGGTAAGGATTGATTTGGAAGTAGATGCTGAGCAACCCATACCTGTTGGGCCGATCGCTGTATGTACAAAAGAGGGCGGAAAAAAGGTAAATCTGTACCTTCAGATGAATAATGTGATGGACGGGATTGTTTATGAGTTTAAAAGTTTGAATCTTATAATAAATTGTCCTGAAACTGAAATAGCAAAAAAAGCAACTCTAAAATTTAAAGATTGGGATAATGAGACTTTTGCAAGTAAGGGATTTTATGAACTTGCTTTATCCGATAAAGGAAAGAAAGAAATCCCCTTCTATGGAAAATCCTCTCCAAAATACTATTTTGTTTTGGATGCTTGCGGACGTGAAGATTCAGATGTATTACAATGCACCATCTCGGCAGATGCTGAGTACACATACAAAATTTCGAGAAATTTTGAGATTGTGGTAGAAGGCTCGGGCAAATAGTCCCTAAAAAGCTATTTAATTAATCAGTTTGCAATATTTTTATGGAGTTCAGGGTAAGCTATGATAAAGTTGAGGATGCTTTGTACATAAAGTTAAAAGATAAAGAAGTAGAAGATAGTATAGAAGTTAAAAATGGCGTAATTGTGGACATAGGGAGGGAGGAAGACATTATAGGAGTGGAAATTCTGGGATTTTCTAAAAAGAAAATTGATATAAATGAAATAATCGCAAAAGGTGTAGAATCCGTCATTTCTGTAAAAAATTAAGCATAACTTTACAAGCTATAAAGAAAGCAAATGCTAAGGTTCTGATTGTAGTGTACAAAATATTTTCTGGAAAAATATTTGGGAGATTAAACTTATTTTGTTTACCCTTAGGAAATAATAAACCAGGGTAGGCGCATTGATTTTTATCATAGCTGCGCCGGCCGGGATTTTCAGAATCTTGAGCGACAAAAATGTCGACAGTAAACCATCACTATTCTTATTGGTTGCAGGTGAGTTAAGAATCTTTTCAGGGTACGGGGAAGTATTCCCCGGTGAGGAAGGTGGCAAAAGAATAGGGGGATTGGAAAGGGGGCGGAGCCCCCTTCCTTTGAACCCGGGTCTCAGCCGTGGCAGGGCTGCATCCTTCCGCTAGACTACCGGCGCTTCTTAATAAAAATAAATAAGGATTAAATTTAAAACATGAGCAAGGTCGCCTTCAAGATTATACCAACTCCTGAAGGCAAAATATTGGCGGCATGCGATAGAGAGTTGGTAGGTAAAACTCTGAGGGAAAGAGACCTAGAAGTATTCATAAACCCGAAATTCTATTTCGAAAAAGAAGGTGATGAGAGGGAGTTGGAAAGCTTGATGAAGGATGCTATTGCAATGAACTTTTTTGGAAATGGGGTTGTGTCCTTCCTGATAAGCAAAGGTTTGGTTAACCGGGAGAATGTTAAAAGAATAGCGGGTGTTATGCATGTACAGATTTACAAAATTTAGTTACCCCATCAGTTTTCTTACAGCAATTTCCTGATTAAATCTGTCCTTCCCCAATTTAGAAAAGGTTTTGTGTGTAATTTCATGAGTATAGGTACCTGAAGGATTGCCATCCAACCTATAACAAATCGGCAATCTTATGATTCTTCTCCTTTCCAAATCAATTAAAAAAGGATAGCACGAAGGAGTGTAAAAAGCCCGGTTTATGCAGAGTGCATCTTCTTCCGGATCATAAGCTCCCTGAATAACTCCAATCTTTCCTCCATAATAAACTAAAGGGAGATCTGCCACCTCCACCCTCTTTGGATGATAAGCTCCTATCCCCAATCGCTCCTTAAACTTCCTGTCAGCCTTATAAAATCCATCCAAATAATCTTGAATAATTTTGTCCTTATATCTCTCCAAATCCTTAGGCAGAATAAAACTTGGATATTCCTCCCTATCTTCTTGAGCCTCGGGATAAAGCTCCTTATATACCTCAGGCAAATCTACTTCTGCACAGCGCTCCATAAATTTATAGTAAAAGTTTTAAATTTTTTAAGGTAAAAAATTAAAAAAGAAAAACTAAAATTTGTCAGTTCTGTAGATTTTTGGTCCTTCGCTTTCTTGCTCTTTTTTCAAAGCTTCGGATGGCTTTCCTTCTTCTCCCATACCAATAAGCTCATACGGCGTTCTTTTGGCTCTTATTGTAGGTGGCTTTCTTTCAGCGCATCTTCTTGGAAGATATTCTTCCAAAGGCGGCTCTTCTCTTGTTTCAAAACCTGTCGGCTCATTTTTTATCCCTTCGTACCACGCCCTTGCAAATTCTTCTGGCTTTGTAATTTTGTATGGCTTTCCATCAACAGTTATTGTATTCCCAGCCGCAGAAAGGAAAGCAACTAAATTCTCAGGACTCCCTTTCTGCATAGCCACCCAGTCATATCCTGCCCTATATGTAATCCTATCCTTTCTTTCGTCAGCTTCTTCTTTACCGCCAACTACAACTTTAAAGTAGCACTCTTCGTAAGGAAGTCCTTCTATTTTTACATCTTTACCAACTCTGATTTTACCTTCATCTGCAAGTCTCTTTAATTCCTCTAAGCTCTTTAGAAACATTTCCGTCTCCTTATCTCTCTTAATCTCCACCGCTCCCCCAATCTCCAAAAGCTTTTTCATATCCATTTTCACCACAAAATAATAATAACAAAAGTTATATAAATAGTTTTCGGTTTTGGAAAATATACTTTCTGCTATATAATAATGGCAGTTTTATTTAAATATTTTAAAAATTTTTAAAATTTATGAAAAAGAAGGTGATAAAGGAAACTAAATCCCTATGCCCTATTTGCTTAAAGCAAATAAAGGCGAAAATTATCGAAAAAAACGGGAAAATTTGGTTAGAGAAGGAATGCAAAAAACACGGAAAATTTGAAGAAATTTATTATGAGGATGCAAAAATGTATTACAAATTCAGAAAATTTGCAACAAGGGATAGAAGTATAAAAACGGCTTTTGTCAAATCTAAAGGAAACTGCCCTTATGATTGCGGGTTATGCAATCAACACAAATCATTTACTGCCTTGGCAAACATTGTTGTTACAAACAGGTGCGACCTACGGTGCTTTTACTGCTTTTATTATGCCAGAGAAGGCAAAAAGATATATGAGCCTTCCTTAGAGCAAATAAGGGAAATGCTGCTAACTCTGAAAAAGGAGAGACCTATTGAGCCTACAGCTGTGCAACTAACCGGAGGTGAACCTTTGCTGAGGGAGGATATTTTGGATATTATAAAGCTTTGTAAGGAGATGGGCTTTCAGCATGTTCAGCTCAACACAAACGGAATAAGACTTGCTTTCAATAAGAATTTGGTGAAGAAGGTAAAGGAATACGGATGCAATACCCTCTACCTTTCGTTTGACGGGGTTTCAAAGGAAACAAATCCGAAAAATCATTGGGAAGTACCATTCCTTCTGAAAAATTGTAGGGAAGCAGGATTAAAAAGTATAGTGCTTGTCCCGACTTTAATCAGAGGGATGAATTCTCAGGAGATTGGAGAAATTATAAACTTCGCTTTGAATAATCTGGATGTAGTAAGAGGGGTCAATTTTCAGCCGATTTCTTTTGTAGGAAGGGCTAGCAAAAGGGAAAGGGAAAGGCAAAGGATTACCATTCCGGGCGCAATAGAGGAGATAGAAAGGCAAACTAACGGTGCGATAGGGAAGGAAGACTTTTATCCGGTGCCTTTTGTTACTCCTTTCTCTGATCTCGCCTCATTACTTTCGGGAAAGGAAAAATATAAGTTCACTACCCATTTTGCTTGCGGAGCTGCCACCTATGTATTTTTGGATAGAAAAAGGGGGAAGGTAATTCCGATAACCAGATTTGTTGATGTTGAGGGCTTGATGGAATATATAAAGGAAAAAAATGCAGAGATGAAAAAAGGAAAGAGTAAACGATTAACCGCTTTAAAGGTTCTGCTAAATATAAATAAATTCATAGACAAGGAGAAGAAGCCGAAGGATTTAAATCTAGGGGCTATCTTCAAATCAATACTGATAAAAAGGAATTACAAAGCCCTATCTAAATTCCATTATCAATCTTTATTTATCGGTATGATGCACTTCATGGATGCTTACAACTATGATATAGAAAGGGTGCAGAGGTGCTGCATCCATTACCTAACACCTTCTCCTAAAGCGCCTATAGTTCCATTCTGTTCTTTCAACTGCCTAACATTCAAAAAAGAGAAAATAGAGGATGAGTACGGTTTGACAGAAGAAGAATATAAAAAATTGCATCCGAGATGGAAGGGTTTTGATCAGGATGTTTACAAAAGGGATGTTAAAAAGTTAGAGAGAAGCAGAATTTACAGGGAATGCTACGGAAGACTGAAAAATTTCTTTGAGTAATTATTTTCTTTTCGGACAGTACCTTATCAATAGTATCATTTCCCTCAGCACATCGCTCAAACAATGCTCCATTATCATTTTTAATAACCTTTCGGTTCCTCCTGCCAAATAAGCCTTCCATAATCCGGGAACATCCTTTCCGCTTATTTTTTCTTCGCTGAAATAATCTTCGGGCTCGCTTATCAGATCATCCAACTTGGGCCATTTAATCCCTTTCAGATTAGCCTTTTCCTTCCATGGTCTCATTAAGTCTACAAAATCGCTATCCCTTACTTTTAACCCAAGCTCCTTTTCCATAATGTCCTTTTCAAATCTCGAATTGTAGGAATAAAAAGGTTTGGGAAGTTTTTGGAGAATATCCCTTATCTCCCGGTAAAATAGCTCCTTTTCCCTTGTCTTTCTTTGGATTACAACCAATTTGTTTCCATGAAAATAGCCCAAGGTAACTACCTCGTACTCTCTATCCTTTCCGGGAATTCCGGTTGTTTCAAAATCTATCAGGCTCCCTCTGTCCAAACCTAAGGCTAGGGTGAAGGTAGTTCTTATGTGATTTTTTGTTTCCCTCAGACCTTCCATAAAAAGGTTTTGGAGAACTTTTATAAAACAAAGATGGTCAATACTAAGATAATGCCTCCGATAAGCCTTAGAATTCTAATTCTATCCGTTGCCTCCTCACTTTCTGCACCCAAAATATAAGCAAGAAGCGATATTACAATTAAAGGAATGATAAATCCGAAAAGATATAAAAAGACAGAGCCGAAATCCATTCCCATCGCCATAGCTACAATAACCATTCCTGCAGAGCATAAAGAGAAATGGACAAACAGCAAAAAAGCAAATAGAATTGAGACAGGAAAAGATAAAATATATTTACTTATTTTGGAAAAGATTTCTTTCTCATAAAAGAAAAGAATAATGCCGTAAGCTCCCAAAATTAAAGTTAAAATCTTTCCGATTAAACCGAGTATCCAAAGTGAAATTAAATTTTGACCGATTAGCCCTCCATAAAAGATAAACAAAATGAGGAATAAAGCAAGTATAAAAGAAATAGCGTTTTTTATGATATCTTTTCGGAGAGCGGTAAGAAGTAAAAAGCCGGACAAAAATAACAAAATAGCCAATGCACAAGGACCTACAGAATCCATAAGCCCTAAAGCAATCGACTGAAGCATAATATTTTTATTTTTTATTTATTAAGTTTCCTCCTTATCTCCTCTATCAAAACCTTCCACTCTACTCTATTTTTCAGAGGAATATAAGCATTTGCAATCTTCGGAACTTTAATCTTGGCTAATGCATCCGAAAAAGCCTTTTTATCCGAAATGGAAAATTCCTTGGGATAAAGTTTTGCTATCCAGTAAAGGTCGTACAAATCCTTCCATTCCCGCCTGTTTATAAAGGATTTTTCTTTCTGCCTAATTAACTCCTTAAGATTATAAACCTTAAATCTCAAGGATAAGGGTAAAAATTCAGATTTCAGGAGGATTATAGAATAATTGCCTGCTATTTTCTGGGAGAACTCCAACTTTACAACATCCTTAATTTTTCCGTAGGTGTAGGCCACCTCAAATCCGTAAGCGTGCTTTGTATAATATTCCTTCTTTATTTTCAACTTTTCCTCGGATAAAATCTCTCTAATTTCCCTTATGCTTAGCTCGGTATCGAAATCCAAATCTTCAGAAAATCTTTGTTTATCCTTAAGGAAAGCCTTGTTTACTGCTGTACCTCCTTTAAGGATGAAAGGATAGTCCCTAAG
>CAZCGS010000012.1:0-14553 GCA_964498505.1 uncultured archaeon | reverse complement strand
TATTTTTGGAGCGAGAGGATAAGCAAGAGTTTTGCAGGGGTTGAGCTGAAGGTTTGATTGTTATTCTAAGAAAGAACCTTTTATTGCGAGTTTATTAAACAATTCTTCTTCCATTTTCTTCCAAAGAGAATAGGTTTCACTTAATGCTTCTATTTCTTCAGTCGAAAGTCTTTTTACGCCTTTGTCAGTAATAGTCCAAATATCTATTGGTTCACCAAGTCCAAATGCACCTATTTCTATTGCTTCTTTTATAACGCGAAAAGCTATAATCTTTCCTCTATCCACATTTAGCTTTTTTATATTAAAATTCTTTAAAATTGTATATGCAAATACATCCCCACTTCCTGTACATGCATATCCTATATCTTGAAGAAGTTCGTCTGAACAGTCAGGTGAAATGTGCCAAATAAAAGATTCATCTCCTTTGAATTTAGATATTATTATGTCAGAAATTGGTGCATGCTTTATACTTTCTACATCTGTATCCTTATAAAAAGCTTTATGTCTATCTATTTCATTCTTGTAAATTTTGAATAGTTCTATCCTTATTTGTTCCATTTTCTGATAGTCCATTTCTTCCATCAATTGTTGAGAAAATGCTTGGACAATAGCTAAAGCCCTTTGAATGGTTCCGATATTACCAGAAGCTCCAAATAACACATTATCATTAATTTTGAAAATCTTTTGAGAATGAAATCTTACATACCCTCCCGCAGAACCTCCGGTAACTTGACCATCGGAGGCCATCACTATCCCGTCTTTGCATGCAAGAGCAATAACCAAAGTCATTTTTTCAACACATCTATGTTAAAGACGCTATTTTTTGCATATTCTGGATATTTTTTATAAATATAGGAAAGAAGTTCTATAAAGTTCATATTTAAAACTTTTATTTTTATTTCCTGAATCTTTGAGATTAAGTTATTGTCAAATTCTGGAAGTCTTTTTTTAATATAGGTTTCACCTTGCTTTGTAACTCGCCAAAATTTTCGAGAAAAAGGCATTAGGATTTCAGAAACAAAATCTTTATTTTTTAGTTTAATTAAATCCGAATAAACTTCGAAACTACAAGGTCCATATAGATATGGGACAAATTCATAAAAATTTTCCAAGTTGAGTTCTTGCTTTAATAGAAATAAAGATTTCATAATTTGAATAGAGCTCATCATATTTTCTTTTCCTTTTACAGGTGCGCTAAGCAACGCCAGCAGTATATCTTCTCTTTTTATCATCTTACTCACATTTATAATTTATCAAAAAAATTATTTAAGAATGGTTGAGTCAGTTAAGGTAAGGGAAGCACTTACCAAAGATTTTCCCAAGCTTAAAGGAGAGGATGTTATATCCTTAGCAATTCCTTTGTTCAAAAAATGGAGGAAGGAAATTCCGGTTTTTGATGGGAATGAATTTAAGGGAATGCTCTCTCCTTTAGATTTGCTCGACCCAAAGCTTGATGTAGAAAGGACTAAAGTTGGACATCTTGCAAAACCTTATCCGAAATTAGATGAAAAGGACAACATACTAGAAGCTGGAAGGTTGATGGTAGAAAGCTATTCCTCAGCCTTACCCGTTTTTTCTAACCAAAATTTTTTAGGTGTGGTTAGGATAGAGGATATCTTAAGGTTCTTTTTTGAGCATTCGGGGTTAAGGAAAGAAAGGGCAAAAGCTTTGGTAAGAAGGGTTAAAATCTTTGAAGAAAATGTTTCCTTAGGGAAGATTATAAATTATCTTTGGGAAGGAAGAAGGGATTTTGCAATTCTAAGCTGGAAGAATTCCTTCTTTGTCCTCCATCTGTGCGATTTGCTCGAGAATGTTCTTAAACCGAAGGAGAAGATAGGATTCGGAGATAAAATAAAGGATGTTGTTGCCGAGCCAGAAATAATGGCAAGGGATTTCTATTCCTATCAGCTTTTCCTTTTACCAGCCAATTTAAGTTTTAAAGAAGTATTTGGAGAAATGGAAAGAATAGGGAAAGAGGTTATCGGAATAGAGGAGGAAGGAGAGTTTTTGGGAGTTATTTCCAAAAAAGGCATGCTTGCAGAGGTTTTGGGTTTGTACAGGGAAGAGGAAAGGGTTTTTGTAAGGTTTGAGGGAGATTATTATGCCTTGCCAGTCTTCGAGCAGGGCTTGTTCAGAAAGAGCGTTACCTCTTTAGCCGGAAAGCTTGAAAGGAAATACGGTCAGGGTTGTTTAAAAGTAAGGGTTAAAAAGTACGGCGATAAAAATAGGTATGAAATTAATGTCGGTGCATTTTTTCCCAAAAATTCCTTCCATGCCAGGGAGGAAGGGTTTAAACCCTTAGATACCCTTGAAGAATGTCTGAAAAAATTGGAAAGGGAGGCTTTTGAGTATTAAACCTTTTCCCTTATTTTTTCATAAACTGTCCAATCCTCTATGTAATTTATGGTAGGTTTTTGCTCAGCTTCCTCAAACATCGAAAAAATATTCCTTGCCTCCTCCTTAGAGATTCTATACTCGCATACCTTTATCAAATCTTTTTTGCCGAGTTTGTTGCTCGGCAAGCTTCTAGCCAACAAAATTACTTTATCTTGTGGAACCACCTTACTAAGATAATTATAGACCTCAATCCCTTTTCCTTCAGGAATATGATCTATTACCGTTCCTTCCCTTATGTAGGGTATGTATTGATCAACATAAACCTTTTCAACTTTTGAGCTATACAGTTGCTCGTTCCTAACCACAATGTATGAAAGAGATGCCGAACTATTTTTTATTTCAAGTCTTCTTCCGTCTTTGAGAAACAATGTGTAGCTCCGTGTATTCTTTCCCATAATAAAAATTGTTGACGGTTTTTTATAAATGCTTGGCACATTCAACAATTTAAATATTTAAATTTTTTATTATTTTTTATGAGTAAAAAAGTGCCTAAACTGAAAGGCGGGGAAGATGAGGCAATAAGCTTACTTAGCAGGAGTATAGCATTAGAAACCCATTGCAGGCAATGCTATGCCCAACAGAGAAAATACGGTATATACCCTGTAGAGAGTAATTTGAGAAGGGAAGTCATAGATTTGTATACAGATTTGATGATACCGGCTTATGTCTATGAAGATGAGGAGCTTAGAAAAAGGATTGAAGATTTCAGAAGGTGTTGCGAAGCTTTAGATTTAAAAGAATGCGAGAAGGCTATAGGATATGCAGGAAAGATAATTGAACGGGTTCAGGAAATAATGAAATATAACCTAAAATGCTCAAGTTATTAAGCTTTTAACCTCCTCAGCCTCAACCCTTTTTCCATACCTTTTCATAATTTCCTCAAAAACCTTTTCCCTTCCGACCTCTTTTTCAACCTTTTTTACCAATTCCCTAAGCTCCTTTCCCTTTATCCTTTTCAACCCCTCCAAATTTTTTGTTAGCAGATAATCTTGAATTCCCTTCCTTGCAATTTTCCCTTTCTCCACCAACCAGAAAACCTCCTCTAATTCTTCTTTAGAAACCTCTTTGCCGTAATCCCTCTTCAGATTCCTTTTTATGTTTATCAGGGTATTGGCAATAACCTTGGGCTCCAATTTTTTAAACCTTTCCACAAATTCTTCAAACAACCCTAGCTCGTAAGAATTCACTATTTGCTCCGCCAGTTCCTCATTCAAACCCATTTTTATCCAACGCTCCTTCTTTTCATCTAAGGTTTCAGGAACTTTTATTTTTTCTAAGGAAACTTTTATGGTAGGTAAATCTGTTTCAGGGTATAATCTTGAGGCTCCGGGCAAAGGTCTGGAATAGCTTGTTGTAAGGTCCGGATTCGCAACCCTTGTTTCTTCCGGCACACCTTTCCAAGCATGCTCCAACCTTTTTCTGATCAGATTGCAGGCTTTCTTCAATTTTTCTTCATCCTCTCCAGCAATCAAGATAAAGAGGTCCTCTTCCTCCACCTTCAACCTTTTCCTTATTTCCTCTACTTCCCCTTCAGATATTTTATATTTCTTCAAATCCTCATCGCTGTGCAGGATTCCCTTAAAGCCAAAAACCCTTGCATAATCCGAGATTTCCCTTCCGAATGTCTTTTCTCCGCAAATTTTCAGGTTAAAAATGCCCGAAAATCCCTTAGCTTTTATCCCATATACCTTCTTTCCCTTCAATATTCTGCATTCCGAATTTAAAAATATCTCTGAAACATCCTTTATTTCGAATCCCTTCTTTCTGCCCTTAAGGATTTCCTTTATCTTTATCAAATTCAGCTGCCTTTCCACTTCTAACTCTATCAATTTATCCAAATTTTCTATGTCCTGAAACCCCTTTATCTCTATTCTTCCTCCTCCTTCAATACTAATGTTAACATCCTGCCTTATCGTTCCTATTCCCCTCTGAACTTTTAAAGCCCTCAATAGCTTTCCAATCTTCATTCCGAACTCCTTTGCCTGCTTCGGATGCCATATTTCCGGGAAGGAGCTTATTTCTATCAGAGGAATTCCCAGCCTATCTATTCTATAAACAATTTTCCCTTCCTCCTCCTCAACCTTGGTAGCGCTCTCCTCTTCCAAATACAAATCCTTTATCCTTATCTTTCCGTATTCGGTATTGATAAAGGATTCCTCGCTCCCTACTCCCACCAAAATACTCCTTTGATAGCCGGTAGTATTGCTTCCGTCCACCACAATTTTTCTCATTGGATGCAATTCATCAGGAACCTTTAGCCTGAAAAGCTTGCACGCCTGCAATGCTATTTCCAAAGCTTCCTTACTAACTTCTCTCGGAAAATCCGAATCTATATCTATTGCGCAACAGGTATCTTCGAAGTATTGATAAATATAATCTTTTCCCTTTTCGAACTCCATTAATGCTGCTCTGTCGGTACTTGCAAGTTCTCCAGCAATCGGCCTTTGCCTTCTCAATATTAAAAGAGATGGCTTTTCTTCCGAAAACTTCGGAGGGCAATTGCAAAATAATTTTGTTTTTGTATCCAACCTTTGGTGAATCTCCAACCCAACCTTCAACCCTATTTCTTTGTAGTCCATTTCCATAATATTTTAAAGGAAGGAAAAACAAAAATTTGGTTATTTGGGACTATCTCCTCTTTTCTATCTTTTAAACCTACTAATTTACATATTGTTTTCATTTAGGCATTTCATTGAACATACCTCAAATATGCAAAGTTTGGGCAGGGGGGTCAAATTTGATGGAAAAGTCTCCGATTTTCTAAGCAGCGCAGCTTTCTCTCATAATAAAACATATATAAATGTGCTATTCCTGCATGTTGGCCAAAATAGTTTAGAGCGAATTCTCTCAATTTGTTATCGGAAACTTTTTTATTTCCAAAATATTCCCGAATCAGAGCTCTTTTTAACCAAACATCCATAGGAAAGGCATCGGATTTTCCGAATCCATAAAGTAGAATTATGTCTGCAACTTTCGGTCCGATTCCGTTAATCTTAAGCAATAATTTTCTCGCGCCTTCACTGCTGGTTCTTTTTATTTGCTCAATATCCAATTCTCCGCTCAAAATCTTTTTAGCTGCATTAATAATATATCTTGCCCTATAGCCAACTTTACATTTTTGTTGAAGCTCTTTCTCACTTGCATTTGCAATTTTCTTCAAGTTAAAGCTATAACCGTTTCCGTAATATTTTCTTAAACAACTTTCCATATTTCTGATTTGCTTTACAGAAGAATTTTGGGTTAAAATAGCTTCAATAATTCTGTAATTTATATCCAAATCCCGCATTACTCTTACTCCTTTGCAAAACTCAACAATTTTTGAGATGTATTTATCTCTCTTATATTTTCGGTAAAATTCTAAAAGATTATAGTCATGCCAAAAATGGTAGAGAAGTTTCCCTTTTATTTCCTTAAACATGTTGCTTTGTGTTTTCACAAATAGATTGTTGGCGTCTTCCCAAATCCAAACAAGTTTCCATTTGCCACCAATTTTTATGAACGCTTTATACTTGTTGCCTTCTATGCTCCAAATATCTGATGGACATTGATCGGATTCTAAAGTTTTTTTCATGTTGAAGGGGCCAACGAATTCTGTTTTGGAGATTTTTACAATCATCATAGAGATATTGATTTTTTCTTTTTATTAATAAAAGTCTATTGAAATCTAAGTGAGAATTAAAAGCAAAGTTTTATTTTACCTTCTTCTTTGGATTGTAATAGAACCATAAACTCTTTTTTCCCAATTCAAATCCAACCTTTTTATACAATCTAATCGCCTCTTTATTCCTTTTTTCCGTGCCGACAAGAATAAGCCTCGGCTTAAAATTTTGAAGTTTTTTGATGGCTTCCCTAAGTAAGGCAGAGCCTATTCCCTTCCGCCTAAATTCCTTTTTTACAAACAACTCATCAATAGTGCCGTATTTAAAAAATCCGTATTGGATAAGGTGAGCCCATATGAATCCTACTACCCGGTTATTCTCTTCTGCCACCAAAAGAATAGGTTTTATCTTTGATTTTTCTATGGGAATTAGCTTTCCCTTCTCTTTTTCTTCCGGATGAAGTTCATAATACAATTCGGAAATGCTCTTTTTATCTTTTTTTGTTGCGGATCTGATTTTCATGTTCTAAACCTCTATAATTCTTATTCCCTCTTTTGTGATTTCGAAAGGATGGATTAGGGTGCTATGATTAGTTCTCCTCATCTTTCTTATGGTTAGGGTTCTTTTATATTCTTCAGCCACCGGAACAAAATCCAGTTTTATAATTGCATCAGCCAAATATTCGATAATTCCCCCTCCAGATAGGGCTTCGCTTTCCTCAGGGATGGTTGAGGTTATGATGGTAGTTACATTTAAACTTTTCAGGGTTTCAATTAGGCTCATAATTGCAGCTCTCGCAAGATACTCATCCTTTATAAACATCTCGACAACCGAAATTGAGTCTATAACGCACCTCTTCGCATCTATAGATTTTATAGCCGTGCTTATCTTATCCATAAAGTTAAAAATGTACAACTTTACCAACCTTCCCACATCCTCTCCCGATACATTTTTAGGAAATATCGGCTTTATAGAAAGGATTTTAAGCAACCCTTTTTCCTCCAACCTTTTCAAATCCCAACCGAAAGTAGCCTTTATATCTTCCCTTATATCATCCTCGCTTTCCTCTGTTGTTATGTAAACTCCTGGCTCACCCCTTAAAGCACCGTAATACAAAAAGCTTCCGCAGAACGAAGTTTTTCCCGTCCCTGTTTTTCCGGTGAGCAGGACAACGCTGTTTTCCACAAACCCTCCCTCTATCTTATCATCCAAACCTTTAATATCTGTAGGAACCCTTCTGACCATAAATTAAATATAAATTGTTTTATTTTATGAAGGGTCTAACAACTCAGCAACTCTTCTATCTCATCATCTTTCTGGTTTGCCTATCCTTGGTTATTTTTCTCGCCATCTACGGGAAGGATTTGGGATTGAAGATTATAGAAAACCTGCCTTCTTTAATACCATGGTAGCATGAAAGGTCTGGAAGAAAATATCCTTTGGACGATTTTGGGTTTAATTCTGGTTGCAATACTAATTGTAATTATAGCTACAATAATGAGAAATTCTTTAGCCGGAATTATTTAATTTCGAATTTGACGATCTCGACCTTTTTTATTCTGTAATTCGGCTCAAGGAATCTTTTAAGACCGGGAGAGGTTTTGTTTGTTGCAAATTTATAGGGTAAAAAGTTGGGTGAGGTTTCCAAAAATATCCTTACCTTCTTTCCCCAGGTTTCAACCCTTACTTTTAAAATTTTTTCCTTCCTCTCCTTTCCGTACTCATCAACCTGCCTTACTATTTTTCTTTCCATATCCATAAGCCTTTCAACAATAAAATAATCGGCCTTTTTATCCAGCTCTAAATGAATGCAGGCGGTTTGCTTTATCTCCTTACCTATAAAATCGAATATCGCAACCCTTTTCGCATACTCCAAATCTTCTACCTCCAAACCAGCCTTTTTTATCTTTTTTGCAAATTCTTCCAACTTAACCTTCCTTTTTTTCGGTTTCTTTACCCTAAGAACCCAAGGTTTTTTTGCGGTTAAAATTACCTCCTTTTCCAATTTTCCGAAGGTATAGAAGGTGGCTCCTTCCCCCTTAAACAACTCCTTACCCCTTAACTCAAAAATTTTGTTGACCGATTGATTAATAATCTTTTTCTTCCGAAAGTATCCGGAAATGTAGATATCCTTAGGAATTATAGCAAATTTTTTATTTTTCATGTCGAACTCTATTTTTACATCCCAATCCGAAAAATCAACCTTCTTTTTCAAATTTTTTTGAATGTAAAGGCTGATAACCCTATTTATCTCAAACTTTACCGACTCGCAATACTTTACACCAACAATCTCCCATATTTTCTCTTCTAACGCTTTTTTCTCTGCCGGCTCTATAGTTCCTACAACAAAGGAATCGAATTCATATTCTTTTAATTGTTTCTTTAAGGTTTCAAGCAGGGAAGGAAGTTCTTTAAAAACATTTCCGCACAGCTCGCATCTTTCCCTTTCTTTTTCAATACCAAAAACCTTCCTTATAATTTTACCCTTTTCCCTATTTTCCAAATTTATCTGCCAGAACCTTAGCTGCCTTCCTATACAATTATCGCAGAGGGAATATTTTTTCAGCACCTCCTTCAAACCTTCAATAACCTCCTTTTCTATTTCCATCTAATTATTTTGAATTAAAATTTGTTATGTGGGTCGAGCATCCTCTGATAAAAGAAAAGACTATGGAGTATAGGGAGTATCAGGTAAAAATTGCAGAGAGCTGTTTAAAAGGAAATACCTTGGTAGTTTTGCCTACCGGATTGGGAAAAACAAATATTGCCATTTTAGCTATATGCACCCTTTTTTCAAAAAATCAGGACTGCAAAATCCTGTTTTTGGCACCTACCAAACCTTTAGTAGCTCAGCACAAAAAAACCTTTGAAAGGATAACCGAAATTCCGAAAGAGTTCATGGTTTTAGTTACTGGAGAACAACCTAGATACAAAAGGATGGGGCTTTACAAATACAAACTGATATTTGCGACCCCTCAAACCGTAAAGAATGATTTAGAGGAAGGAATTTTAAGTCTGGAAGATTTCTGCATGGTTGTATTTGATGAAGCTCATAGGGCTGTAGGAAATTACGCCTATGTTTACATAGCAAAAAAATATCTCGAGCAGGCGAAAAATCCTTTAATTTTGGGTTTAACAGCTTCTCCTTCTTCCAAAAAAGAGAAGATAGAGGAAATAAAGAGAAATCTATCCATCAAAAATGTTGAGATAAGGACGGAAAAGGATTTGGATGTAAGACCTTATGTAAAGGAAAGGCGGATAGAATGGATAAGGGTTGAGCTTTCAGAGGAATTCAAAAAAATCCAGAAGTTGCTTAAGGATATGATTAAAGAGGAGGAAGATGAGCTTTTTTCTTTGGGAGTGATAAACAGGTTAGATTTGAGCAGGAAGGAGTGGATAGAGTTACAAAAATCCCTATCCCAACAAGCTAAGGAGAATCCTTCTCCTCCTCTATTTTTAGCTCTCTCAAAAATAGCAAAAATTCTGAAGTTGGAGCATGCCCTCACCCTTTTGGAAACCCAGGGAATAACCCCTTTAAAATCTTACTTAAGGGAACTCCTGAAATCCAAAACAAAGGCAGAGGAGGAGCTGGTTAGAGATGAAAGGTTTAGGGTTTTGATTAAAATTGTTGAAAATTCAGCTCAGGAACATCCGAAGCTTTCGGAGCTGAAAAGGATTGTTGAAAAAGAGGTGGGGGAGGGAAGGAATGTTATAGTATTTGCCCAGTACAGAAAAACGGTTGAAAAAATTGTGGAAAGCTTGGAAGGTAACGGAATAAAACCAATAGCTCTCCTAGGAAAAAAGGAAGGGATTACCCAGAAGAAGCAGTTAGAGGTCATAGAAAAGTTTTCGGCCGGTGAAAAAAACTGCTTAGTTTGCACCTCTGTTGGAGAGGAAGGTTTGGATATAAAAAGTGCGGATGTCGTTATTTTTTACGAGCCCGTCCCTAGCGAAATCAGACAAATCCAGCGAAGGGGAAGGGTTGCCAGAATGAAGGCGGGAAAGATAATAATTTTAATAACAAAAGGTACTAGAGATGAGGGTTATTATTGGAGCGCATTCCATAAGGAAAGAAAGATGAAGAAGTATTTGGATAGGGAGAGAAGGGTTAAAAAAGGAAGTTTGATAGGATATTTATGAAGGGACAGATGTTTCTGATAGCCGCAATAGTTTTCTCGATTGCCTTACTTTTTATTTTGAAACCTATTATCTCCCCTCCGATTTTAGAATTTAAGGCTAACTATTACCTTGAAAACTGCGCAAGGGAGTATAATAAGTTGTTGGTGCACTGCAGTTTGTACGGTAATTGCCCCGATAAATTGGAAAATTTTTCCAGATTTTTAAGCTCCAGACTGCCCCTCAGAATAGTATACCTTCTTCTTGAAGAAAATAAGGGATATTTGGGAAATTTTTATGATACCTCTATAAACCTCTCCCTTTCCCTCTGCAACCGCACAATTTTCCTATCGATAGAACCATCCTCAACCGAAAAGCTAGAAATAAGAGCATGCAAAAACCTTACCCTAACCTTCCTCGGAAAATCCTTCAATTTTTCTGTAAATAGAAATGGAACCCTATTTTTGTACTTGGAAACCGAGGCAAAGGATAAATTTTTTGCTGAGATATATTAATTCGGATGGAGTACAAAATTTTGGGAATAGATACAGGAATAGCATTTGCGGTTGCGGTTTTGGATTTGGATGGAAAGCTCTGCCTGATAAAATGCGGCAAGGGTAGGGAGAAGGAAGCAATTTTGGAAGAAATTCTTTCAAATGGAGGGATAAAATATGTTGCATTCGACAGGGCGAAAGCTCCTAAGGAAATTAAGCAAATCTCAGCCATCCTCGGTGCAGAGCTTTGTTTACCTGAGCGCAATCTTCCCTCAAAAAGGAAGGAAAGGCTGCTGAAAAAATTCGAGAAAAGGAGCGGGATAAAGCTTGATAGACTAAATAAACACGAGAAGGATGCTTTGTCTTCGGCTTTGTACTGCTATTCCTTGCTGGAAAAAAGGATTAAAAAACTGACCGATAAGATACCTAAGGTCACCCAAAAGGAGAAGTACGAATATCTTAAAGGAAAGTATATATCCGAGATTAAAAAGGAGATTTATGGAAAAAAATAGTTATGGACCTAAAGGATTTGCTTGCAAGGGAAACAAAAAAGCAGATAGAGAAAATAGAGAAGGTAAGGATATTCCCGACTTCCGAGAAGGCAGATGAATATATTACAAACATCCAAGCATACATAGAGGATTCAAAGCATTTTTTAAAGGAAGGAAAGTTAATAGAGGCATTTGAGGCTATAATTTGGGCATGGGCTTGGTTGGAGATTTTGAAAGAGCTAGGCTATATTCAATTTTCAACCTATGGCTAAACATTCAATTATTCCGGCTATGAAAAGGATTGCTATAGCAAATAACAAAAGAAGCAAGGAATCCCTCAGGTTGTACCACATATATTTCTCTCCTTTATGCCTTGCAACCGCTATGTAAAGCAAACAACCTCCAACGCTCGTGCATATGTATGCAAAAAATTCCAATAAACCCCAAGGCATGTAGTACAGAAAGGTAAATGGTAAAGACAGAACTCCGGACAGTTTTTTTGCTTCCAATCCTGCAGCAACTCCCAAAATTGTTCCCTGCCAGGTAAGCAAGAAAAGGCTTCCTACTCCGTACAAAAGAGAAAATATATAGAAGATTACCAAAACCCTAATGTTACTGAAGAAAATGTCGTAAAAAACATTTTTGTTTATAAAAGAGCCCGCAACCAACGAAACTTCGCTCCTTAAGGCATAGATGGTATTATATTGATCTGAAAACATCTGCTCCGAATTCGGAGCTATTAGATATAACATGCTCGTCCCAAAACTTATACCCAAGGTTAAAAAAAGAAGCATTTCCAGAATCCTTTTATGCCTTTCTATGAACGGAAGCTTGTAGAAATACTCCCAATAAAAGCTGTATTCGCTTTTGCTAGCTTCCCTTTTCATCACTCCATATACCAAAGGATAGCAGAACATAGCAGTAAATATTGAAAATAATATGCCAGTATTCGGAATTATCAGAGATGAAAGGTAGGCAATTACAGATGCCAGAAAACCAAAGCCAAAATATTCGATCGCGCTCTTCTCCTTATATATAAACTCCTCTATTTTTTCAATCATGTTCTCTTCTCTGGCTTTGCTCCCTTTCTATTGTATGCCCGTACCCTAGGTATAATATCAGGACTACCAAAATTAAGGCTGCCAGGAAGATAATGTCCTGGGACGATAGGAAGGGTAAGGATAACGTGTTCGGAAATAGGTATGAAAAGGTAGTTATGCCCAAAAACAAAAATACTAACAGCAGGATTTTCTCCTTTTCAGACACCTTTCCCTTTCCGGAAACCAACTTATCCACAACCAGGGTTTTAATAAGCAGGATTACGAATATGATTATCAATATGTAGGCTATGTAAGGAGTTAAGCCATATACAAATTCTACATAACCTTTGTACAGCATTGCAAAAAAGGATATGGCAAGAGCTATTAAGGATTTTAAATTCTTCCTTCCCGCCCCGAAAATTCCGGAAACCTCTATACTTAGAAAAAGCAATGCGTAGGTAAATAAGAATGGAATTAGATAGTACAGAAGGTTGCAGAGCTCTCCTTGGCAGAAATTTCCGAACTCCATAAAACCTTTATTGAAAATTTAATAAAATTAAGGTATGGTAAAGGAAGTCTTTGTTGTGCCGAAGGAAGAGAAGGCCAAGGTTCAGCAAAGAATAAGGGAAGACGATTTAATAAGCAGGCAGAGCTTAACCTTTAGGGAAATAGGAGAAAAATTTTATTTAATAGTTGAAGGAAGCGAGGAGGCAATAGAAAGGATTGAAAAAGAATTCGGATTGGAAAGGGCTGAAGATAGGGAGAAAATCCTTGAGGAAATAAAAAAAGAGGAGGAGAGTGCTATGCAGGGTTTCGGAAGCATCTTTGGTTGATTTTAGCGCCTAAGTAATTAATTGCATTTTCTTTTACTTTTTTATTCTGCACATCTTCAAACACCTTTTCAATCTCCTTTGAGGTTATTTCCCTTCCTCCGAGTCCGTACACATAGCTGTAAACTTCTCCTTTTCCCTCTAAAGCAATTTTGATGTCGGAATATAAAGGTGGAAAGGCACCGAAGCTCAAAGCTCTATCCAGAACGATAACCTTTTTATCCTTCAACCTTTTTGCAATTGCTCTGTAATTGAAAGGCCGGTACAGCCTTATCTTTATTAAACCAACCTTTCTACCTTCCTTCCTTAATCTGTCTATAGCCTCTTTTGCCGTTCCGGCTGTAGAAGATAAACAAACCATAACTTCTTCTGCATCTTTTGTTTTGTACTCCTCTACATAATCCACCTTTTTTCCAAATCTTTCTTTAAATTCCTTTGCTATTTTCGGAAATACTTCAAACACCTTTTCCATAGCCCTTTCCTGCTGAATCTTTGTTTCGAAATAAGAGTCCGGTAACTGCAAAGGACCTACAGTTGCCGGATTTTTTAAATCTAAAAGGGAATACAAAGGCTTTCTCTCGCCCACAAATCTTTTTACCCCTTCATCCTCAAAAAAATCAATTACCTCTACGCTGTGGGAAGTTATGAAGCCGTCCATGCACACCATTGCTGGCAAATTAACATTTTCTGCAAGTTTTAATGCAAAAAAGGTTGTTTCGTAAGCTTCCTGCCCGTGCTCGCAGTAAAACTGAATCCATCCTGCATCTCTAGCATTCATTGTATCGCTATGATCGCAATGGATATTTATTGGTGCGCTTAAGGCTCTGTTAGCAATGTTCATGAGGATAGGCAATCTTAAGCCAGAGGCAATATGCAGAATTTCATGCATTAAGGCTAAGCCTTGAGAACAGGTTGCTGTAAAAGCTCTTGCTCCGGAAGCGCTCGCTCCAACGCAAGCAGAAATTGCACTATGCTCAGATTCAGCCAAAATCATCTCCGTTTTTACCTCGCCTTTTTGCACATACTCGGAAAATTTTTCAACTATCGGCGATTGCGGGGTTATCGGATATGCTGCAACAACCTCAGGCTCAATTTGCTTCCATGCATAGGCTATAGCGTAAGCCACCATCTCAGCCCTTTTTGTCATAATTAGATTGGTTTAAAAATTATATTTGGATTGATCTTTTCACCCATAAAACAGCTTTCTTTACATAGTGGTTTTTATCCTTCTCAACCTGTTTTAAAATCTCCAAAATTCTTTGGCGGTTGTCTTTTTCTTTAGCGAGGTTGGTTAAAAGAACCAGAGCAAACCTTCTTTGCCAGGGATTTTTTGATTTAATAAGGGTTTCCGAAAGTTTGAATATCTCTTCCTTCTTTATCTGGATAATTTTCCTTATGCTTTGGGTTGCTAGGGTATCGCATGTAGCCCAGTTATCTATGCTTTTAACAAATTTTTTAAGGAGCTTTAAGGTTTTCTCAGGATTTTGCTTGCAAATCCTTCCCAAAATTTTTGCCGCAAGCAATTGCTCCTCCAAAATTTTAGATTCCCAAAGTCTTTCAACCAGTTCAAAGCCAGCATAGCTGTA
>CAZCGS010000011.1:10042-14918 GCA_964498505.1 uncultured archaeon | reverse complement strand
CCTATTATTTACCATCACCGGAAAGAGGAAAAGATTTTCTCTCTGAAAATCCCGGCCCCCGCAGGAATTCTATTTTCCTTTCCTTTTGGCTCAATTTCCATAATTGCCGGAATTCCTCCATAAACTCCGGTTGAGGAAAGGGTTATTATCTTTCCTCCATACTCAACCCAAAACCCTTCCATTGCCTTTCCAGACTCATGAGCCTTGATTATTATCTTTACACCTAGTGCCTTCAAAACCTTTTCAGTTACATCCTCTCCGAAAAGAGTGCCGAGCCTCCTTGGGTTTGGAAGTTCTCCCTTTCCTTCAAAAGGGTCGCTCCAAAGGAGCTCAAAATACAACTCCTTTGAAGGATTTTTTAAGTCCGAAAGTGATTTTATTTTGGAAGAACACCTTTTAGGGAACTTTCCTTTTTTCTTCTACTTCTAATGGTAGAGTGCAAAGGCTTCAGTATCATTCCCTCTTCCGGACGGCTAGGTTTCGAAATCTCCGTGCAAACCCCGACCACCAAATATTCCATAATTTATAATTTGGGTTCTTCTAGTAATTATGCCGGAATTTCTGCCGGTAAAGGGAACCAGAGATTTTCCTCCGGAGTATGCAATTTTGAGGGAAAGGGTTATTTCTATCCTAAAGGAATGCTTCCAGATTTTCGGTTATGATCCGATAATAACTCCGATAGTAGAAAATTTTGAGTTGTATAAGGGGAAGTCCGGAGAGGAAATAGAGAAAAAGCTAATTTGGAGATTTAAACTACCTTACAGCGATAGGGAATATGCTTTGAGGCCTGAGCTTACCCCCTCCTTGGTAAGATTTTATTCAAGGTTTAGACCGAAGCTTCCTTTTAAAAGGTATGAAATAGGAAGGGTTTACAGATACGATGATCCGCAAAAGGGAAGATATAGAGAGTTTTGGCAGGCGGATTTTGATGTAATAGGAGGAAGAGCTCCCGAAGCCGATGCAGAGGTTTTAAACCTTGTAATCTTTGCTTTGAAAAGGCTCGGCTTTAAAAATTTTGTTTTGAGGGTCAACAGCAGGATTTTATTAAGGGAAATTTTCGAAAATTTTTTTAAAATCGAAGAGGAAAAGGTTCTGAAGGTTTATAGGGAAATAGACAAGCTGGATAAATTAGGGAAGCAGAAGGTTCTTGAAAATCTTGCAGGGATTTTAGAAGAGGAAAAAGCTGAGAAAATTGTTGACCTCTTTGATTGCAGCTTTGATGAAATAAAGGAAAAATTTGATGAAGAAAAAATCGGGAAGGAAATCAAAAACCTTGAAGATATTTTCGATCTGGTAGAGGATAAGGACAAAATCAGGTTTGACCTTAGTTTGGTTAGGGGTTTGGATTATTATACAGGCTTTGTTTTTGAGGCATGGCTCGAAGGTTTTAACAGGAGCGTTGCAGGAGGGGGAAGGTATGATAACTTAATAGAGCTTTTTACCGGCAAAAAAACTTTATGCGTTGGCGGATGCTTGGGAATAGAACCTTTGATAGATGTCGGGTTGGAGAAAGGGATATTCAATTTGAATAGAAAAACCTATGCCGAAATAGCGGTTGTTTATGTAAGGGAGGAATTCTTGAAGGATGCCTTTTCCCTTGCCAATCTGTTAAGGGAAAATAACTTTAAGGTTTATTTGGACATCGGAAAAAACAATTTCCAGGAGCAGATGATGTGGGCGAGAGAGAAAGGAATAGAATATGCTATAATTGTTGGAGAGAAGGAAAAGGAGGCAGGAAAATATACCCTTCAAAATTTAAAAACAAAGGAGAGGGCAATGTACAGCCTGGAGGAAATTTTGGAAATATTGAGGAGTTAGCTAAGACTTCTCGCTCCAATTAAATCTTTTTCTTAGTTGTCACTTGTTTAATAATGTTATGACTTCACAACAATCCCTTTATTCCCTATTTTGAACGGAAATTCGTCTCTGGAATGAGCAGTTCTTCTCATCTTTCTGACCTCTAAACTTCTGTCATATTCCCCTCCTAAGCCGGTATATTTTAGAATTATAACGCCGTCGACAACGAATTCCTCTACTCCGTATCTTGATAGGGCATTACTTCCCTCTACAATCTCACTTGTTAGGATTGCTGTGACCCCTTTTCTTTTCAACGAATTTATGAGCTGATAAATTTTTTTTCTTATCTCGTACTCGTCTTTATAATACAACCCTAGCAAACTTATTGAGTCTATTACCAATCTCTGAATTTTCTCCTTTTCTATCAGTGCTTCTATGTTGGCAATTTCCTTTTCTATATCTAAAGGAGTCATAAAGGTAATTTTTATCTTACGGTTCTTGCTAAAATCCCATCCGAATTCAGAGAAATCCCTTATTAAATCTTCAACTCTTTCCTCTGTAGAAATGTACAATCCTTTTTCTCCTCTTATAGCTCCATTCCATATGTACTGTCCTGAAAATATTGTTTTTCCTGAACCGCAGTTACCAGAAACCAGGATTATTGAGCCTTTTGGGAATCCCCCTTTTATTATTTTGTCCAATCCAGGTATGTAAGTAGGGACTCTATCTTTTGACATTTTCCCTTTTGGCATAAATATCTTTTTTAGGCTTTTTTATATAAATATTATATCAAAAAATTATGGATGTCAAGTTTGGTATTATAGTGATAGCAGCACTCCTTTTGATACCGGCGTCATTTGCTTTTCCGAACCTAACGGTTTCTGAAGATAGAATTCAGGTAACTCAAGGGGAGGTAAAGAAAATAAAGATAACCATTGAGAATGAAAGAGAAGTTCCGGTTTGGTACAGCGTATATCTTACAGGATATTACAGTTGGGCTATTCCTTCGGTAAATCAAATTAAGCTTGGTCCCAGTGAAAAGGGCAGTTTTTATTTAATTATATCCCCTGCCGAAAATATCTTGCCCGGAGAATATCTGATAAACCTAATAATTGAAACAAAATTTGGAAGGGAGAAAAAAGAGTTTTTGGTTAATATCGCTAAAAAAGAATCTGTGCCGGAAAAGGCTAAGGTCGATGAAATAAAAGGAGATAAGAAAGGTATTGAAATTACCTATTATACCCCTTATAAAAAAACAAAGGAGGTAGTAATGGTATATAAATGGGATTCACTAATCTTTAAAAGTGAGAGGATTGTTTCTAAAGGAACAAACACTTTTAGCAAGGAGTTGGGTTTGGATACAGGAGGATACAAAGTTGTATTGGAATTGTACGCAGATGGGGAATTAAAGCTGAAAAAGGAAAAAACCTTTACTGTATTGGCGAGGTTGATTAAGTACAGCTCGAAATGGAATTTTGTTTTGGTTAGGGGGGAAAAGATAACTTTTCTAAATGAAAAGCCTAAAAAGGTGACAGTAAGGTATAACATAACAATTCCAAAGATTCAGGAGCCTTTTTTCCATACCTCTTATTTTACCGAGAAAGAGGTTAAAGGAGATTTTGTTATTTATAGATGGGAGGTTGTGCTTAAGCCGGGAGAGAAATATACCATAGAGTATAAAGTCGATTATACCCCAATATTTCTGACAGCTATTCTGTTGATAATACTTTTTGGCATAAGCTATGAGCTCCTAATGCCGGATGTGTTTGTAAGAAAGTTTGCCTTGGGTAAGAAGGAGACCGGAATTAAAGAGGGAAAAGGTATTAAAATTTGCGTGGAGGTGGGAAATAGAAAAAGGAGGTTTGTATCCCATGTCCAGGTTGAGGATACAATCCCGAATATTTTCAAGCTTGGAAAAAGATTTGTCGGAGGGAAGCCCAAAATAAAGCGCTCTAGGAATTATACTAAGCTAATATGGGAGATTCCCAAGCTGGAAGGTAAGGAGATAAGAGTATTTTCCTATGAAATCGTTCCAGTTATAGGCTTATCCGAGGGCATAGAACTGCCGAAAGCCGAGGCTGTTTTTAGGGCAAGGGGAAAGAGGTTGAAAGTATCGAGCAAAGAAATTGAAGTATGAGCCGGGAAGATAGATTAAGTTTGGAGGAAGGCGGGTTTTTGATTAGATTGGCAAGGAAGGCTATAGAGAAATTTGTATCTACCCTTTCTCCTCCTTCCGTTCCGGAAGAGTATCCTAAGGCTTTGTCAAACAAAAAAGGGGTTTTTGTTACCATCCTAACATATCCCAATGAAGAGCTAAGAGGATGCATAGGCATTGTATATCCCATAAAGCCTTTGGTGAAAGGGGTTATAGAAGCTGCCTGTTCCGCCGCGCAGGACCCAAGGTTCGAGCCGTTAACAAAGGAAGAACTGAAAAAGGTTATACTGGAAGTATCTGTGCTTTCAGAGCCAAAAGAAATAGTGGTAGAGGAGCCAAACGATTTTGTTAACAAAATAACTATTGGGAAGGACGGATTGCTTTTGGTTTATGAAGGTTATTCCTCAGTATTTCTACCTCAGGTTCCGGTTGAGCAGAATTGGAATGTGAAGGAATATTTAGAAAATCTTTGTTTAAAGGCAGGTTTGCCTTTTGATGCCTGGCTTTTCTACCCGATAAAGCTTTATAAATTTCAGGCGCAAATTTTTAAAGAGGTCGAGCCCGAAGGAAAGGTTGTAGAGGTAAATCTATCGGAAAGATTATGAAGGGAATCTCTTTGAGCATAAATACGGTAATCATAATAGTTTTGGCAATCATTGTTTTAATATTTGTAGTTTGGTTTTTTACATCTCAAACTACACCTACATCAAATTTTTTGGAGGTACAGGCTGCCTGGCAGAATGGCTGCTATATCTATCTTCAAACCGGTGAGAGGAACCCTGTAATGGATGCAGATATAGACAACGATGGCTTGGAGGATAGCTTTTTCAAAGTATGCAAAGCATATTTTAACAGAGTAGATATTACCCTTGAGGAGTGTTTGAGACAATGCGAAAAGGAATTCGGGACGAAGAAATAGCTTAG
>CAZCGS010000011.1:0-9942 GCA_964498505.1 uncultured archaeon | reverse complement strand
TATCACTATTATATCTACTTCCCTGCCAATCCTCTTTTCTATTTTTAAGCTCAATTTCTGCTCGAAATTCAGCGGAAGTTTTTTATAATCCTTTGCATAAACTGCAATATCTATATCGCTATCCTTCCGAAATTCATTTCTTGCAAAAGAGCCGAAAAGGTATGCAAATAAGACCTGCCTTTCCCTCCTCAAGACCTCACATATCTTTTCCAGTAGCTCTGCCTTTTTCCTCATAAAAAGAATTATTTTTTATAGATTAAAAACAATTTTAGCCCAAAAACTCCTTCCTTTCGATTTTTTCGGGTAGGTATGTATTCGCAATAAAATCTATAGCCTTAGCAACCAGAGCATCGCTTTCCACCTTATAACCAAATTTCTCTAGCCTCGCCAATTCTTCCTGCCATTCCTTCTTTCCGAACCACGGATATCTTCTCAGCTCTTTTATCCTTTTGTAATCTATGTCCCTTAATTTGATCCAGTGCGCCTTAGGAATTTGATAGGTTTCTATATCCCTAGTTGTCAAACCCAAGAACTTTGCCTCCGGTACTCCAGCCTTTTCAGAAAAGAATGCAAGTTTTATCGAACCCTGCTTATATACAGAATAAATGTAAAATCCCCAAGGGTCCAAATCTGTAAATACAAAAACAGGCAGTTTTAGCTCTCTATTAAGCCTTGCCAGTAACCTTCTTGTCGATCTGGCTGCCTGACCCTTTCCAGTAAGAAGTAAGCAATTGTGCTTGTCCCAGAATTTATACTGGTTTAAAACCTGCCATACCTGGAATTTCTCTACCACCAGAACAAATTCTGCACTACATTCCTTAAAATCAAAGTACTCCTTTTCAACCAAGGCAGGGATTGCTCCTCCTCCTGTTCCCATTTTTGTAAAATCTAGGGTATCTCCTGTCCTGTGATCATAGACAACTAAAGGCCCGGCAATATAACCATCGGGAACTGCAAATAGGCCGAGCTCTTCCCTTAGAGCGTCGATGGTTACCTCTATATCCTCAATGATTGGATCGCTCTCATTCTGCTCATCAAAGGTATTTTCCTTTGTATTCGGAATGGTGTGCTTCAATATATAGAACATCTGCCTTATTCCTATTGCGGGCTGGTTTTCCTCAAGATTCTTTTTTAATTGGGAAGCAACCAGCAAAGTCTGCATAAACTTTCTTGCCTGACCCAAGCTAAAGAAATATCTTTTTTCCACATCTCCTTTAAGTTTTATCAATCCCTCCTTTTCATCAAAGAATACACTACTCAACCTTCTTTTTACTATTTCTACATAAGGATTCTCTCCCTTTTTAAACATTTCCAGCACTTCTTCTCCGAATTTTGTTCTTAACTTCTCTATTATCTCTTGCTTTCTCTCCATTATGTCCTTTTCACTTACCATATTCCTCACCCCTCCTCTCATTTATAGAATGCATCACAATCTCACATACCTTTTTTTCATCCTGGTTGGTTAGAGCGGAAAGCGCTTTCACAACTTCATTAGAGTATTTCTCAAAAACTTTTATCCTCATTTCTTTATATTTCTTTCTTTCTATTCCCGAAAGGTATTTCTTCAACCTTCTCCCGACCTCATTTGCGGCAAGCTTTATCTCCTTTATTATTTCGGGATAGCTTGCTATTGCCTGCTTACCTTCGGAAATAAAAGGTACCCATACCGAAGCCAAATGCACGAGCAGAACTATCGGTCCTATAGGCAGGCTTCCTTTGGTGTGTTGAAGGCCGTACCTTCTCCAATCTGTATCAGCGATTGCCTTATAAATAGCGCATTCTCCCTGCTGGTAGAATAAAGGAACCTTATTTGCATATCTAATCAATTTTATTTGTCCGTCCTGCTTTAAGTCTTGAGTATAGGCTAGCCCTATTTCCACCTGGAAGGGTATCGCTCTGTATATAGTTGCAGGTCTTGAAATTGCGGTAACAAAATCGCATTTATATTCTTTCTTTAGTCCCTTTATTATCTCTTCCTCTCCTATGGGAGATAAACAATCTGTTGGAGGCCTTTGCAATTTTATGCTTTGCATAGCCTTCAATAGTTTTTCGGCCTGCTCCCTGGTTATTTCATAAGGGTGCAAAGACAAAGGAACTTTCGCCATCTTTGAAATTTCCTTTGCAGCATTTGTTCCCAGCCTTGAAAATTTTGTCGTTAGAAAGGATAGTAAAGTTTTAGAGGAGGATGACTTTAACATTTTTATCAGAGTTCCGAGCTCTATTCCGTAGGGATGAGGTTTTATTTCTTTTGGCAATACCGGCAATTTATCGGTACCTCTTTTAAAAGTAATTCTTGTTCCGTCAGGCCTTACAAAGGTAATTTGGGCATGAGGATTTGCGATTGCGGTTTCCTTAAGGTATTCTTCAGGTCCTTTAACCGTTCTGTACATTCCCTTTAATTCCAAAGTTATTGAAACTCCGTGTTTCTCCAAACCGTTCTCTACTATCTCCTCTTTTTCAACGAGGGGCTCGTTGGTCCTTGTATCTATAAATAGGGCGCATTTATAATGTTCCTTTCCCTTTACCCAGGATTCTATTTGTGCCGGCTTTCCGGTTGTTAGCTGAGCATAGAGAATGCAGGCACTAGCTCCTATACCCTGCTGACCCCTGCTCTGCTTTCCGGTTGTTCCCAAACCCCTAAATTTAGAACCGTACAATAGCTTTCCGAAAACTTTGGGTACCTGTTCTTTTAGAATTCCAGGACCGTTATCCCTTACGGTAACCCTAAAAACATCTTCCCCGACCTTTTTTATTGATACAAAGATATCCGGCAATATTCCTGCTTCTTCGCAGGCATCCAAAGAATTGTCTACAAACTCTTTAACAGCCATTAGCAAAGCCTTTGCGGGATTGTCAAAGCCTAATAAATGCCTGTTCTTTTCAAAAAACTCTGAAATGGAAATTTCCCTCTGTTCCTTAGCCAGTAATTCCGCATCCTTAATCATTTAATAAATTATCGGAAAATTTTTTAATACGGCTTTATAATTATCAAACCGATAGCTTGTAATTTACTTCGATATTGCCATGAGTTGTTCTTATATTTATTTTTCGTTTGATTGCTTGAGGCTTGTAGCCTTCTGGATTTATTTCTACATTTCCGTGTATGGATTTTGCATTGTTCACGTTGCCATTTATTTTAATATCTCCATGCACAGATTCGGCATTATCTACAATAGCATATGGATTTTGTATCTCAACTTCAACATCGCCGTGCAAAGATCTAATATCAACATAGTGATCTAAAGAAGGAATTATTTCTTCTTTTTCGTATCTAACACGAGATTCAAGCCGAGGTATTTCTCTTTTCAACTCTTTGTATCTTTTTAATTCCTCAACTTTTTTAATCATTTTTTCATCCAATTTTTCCATGAATTCTTCGGCCGAAGGTGATTCGTCTACAGCCTTTTTTATTTGAGCGAAGTTGGCATCAGAGTTTATCCAACGGAGTTCGTTTTCGCATTCTGCCAGCTTTAGCCCTGACTTTACAAAATCGTTAATATTTAGTTTGTAAAGGTTCAAATCGCCATAAATCTCAAGTTTATTTTTTAACTCTTCAACTTGTGTTTCGATATTTGCTGGAAGTTTTAACCTGAGATAATGTGCTAACCTCTCCATCAAATCTCGAGAAGTTGGAGACGCCGGGAAATATAAAATTGTCGCTTCTTGTTCTTCCCCATCCAGCTCCGAATCTCCGAATAAACTTTCTCCTAGGCTTTTGAAATCTTCCGAAGGTTTTGGAATAATTAATGCTGCATCATCAACTGAATATAAAAACGCAGGGAAGTAAATAGTGCCAGCTACATACTCACCGAAGGCAAAAAAAGGACCTTCTGGATAATATTCTCTGTCTACAATTCTAAAGGCGCTTTCTCTTTCTCCTATATGGATAGATTCTGTTTCTCTTCTTTTCCTTCGCCAGATTTTTATTATAAAATAATGATAACATCAGTTATATATATAATTTTCTCTAGCCGAAAATATATATTTCAATGCCGAAATCTTTAAATATTTTTTATCTTAAAATTTACTATGGAAGAGTCGAAAAAGTTAATCCGAAGGGTTTATTGCAAAGAAGGGCGCAAGTCTAGGTTTTTTAAGAAATCTCAGGCAGTGTGGGACGAAAGAGTTGATATAATTTGTGATGGTGAAACAAAAGAGCCGAAATATGCCGATTACCTTTTCTTGAGAGCAAATCCTATTCTTAGAGACGGTTATAAATACGAAATTGACGAGGCTTTGGAAAGAGAAGGTTGGGAGTGCGCTGGAGGTTGGTTTACCTATAAAGAAAAAATACCTTGTTCACAATTGCCAGAATGTATAGCCTTTAAAGAGGCTTACCAGGGGACTTATGAGTTTATAATAGAAGAAGCTGCAAAAAAGCTTTTACCTTCTGAACAGCGTCTTGCCATATTTACTAAGCATCCTTATACCGTTTCGCAATTTTTAGAGATGGTAAAAAAGAGATTTGAAGAACTAAAAAAGAAAATGCCGAAAATAGAACAAAAAGGAACAGGATTGGAACAATTAAGAGAAGTAGATGGGTTTTTAGTGGCGCAGGGGTTTGAGTTGTATAGAGTAGAATGGGATGAAGAATATCAGGAGGAAGTTTAAGATTTACAATTAGGGCTAAAACAAAAATTCTCCATCCTTTTGGACTAACTCTCCATTTAGATAAACTTTTCCGTTTCTTCTCAAATCCTTTACGATATCCCAATGAATTCTGTATTCTCCCGAGGGGTCTTCTTTTTTATCGCTCTCCAACCCGAGATGAATCGTTCCGTTCATCTTTTCGTCTATCCCGGGTATAGAGGTAATTTTATCTATTTCGGAATTTGCTCCTATGCCGAATTCTTCTGGCTCATTTACCTTCTCTTTTTCAAATAAAAAATCTAAAATGTCTTTGCCTTCTTTTGCCGAATAGTTCACAATTTTTCCTTTTCTAAATTCCAATTTTGCACCCTTTATTTTTCCCAACTTATCCGGCATCGGTATCTGATCAAAAAATATCGTTCCTTCTACCGAATCCTTTCCGATATTATAATATACTTCGCCGTCTGGAATGTTCATTTCTCCCAAGCAACTTCTACCCTCTCCTTCAATTTTTAAAAGAAGGTCTGTATTCTTTCCTTCAATTTTTACTTCATCTCTTTTGTCAAATACCTTTTTAATTTTCTTCTGTTTTTTGGCTTGCTTTTCCCAATCTATCAAGCAGGCTCTATAAAATATGTTCTCTAATTCTGGTAATGGAATTCCGCTATCCCTTTCAGCTCGCTTTGTCGGATATGAAACAAGAACATAACGATAATTTTTTCCCTCTAAACACCTCATTCTTCCTATAAGGCAATCCTGAAGAAAAATTTTTGAGTCGTATTTTCTATCGGCAAATAGAATGTCGGCATCCGGTACTTCTTCATTTATTCCCCAGCTTCTTAATATATTTTCATATCTACTTTTGTAATCATCTGTAAGAATACTCGAAAAATACGGAATAGCTCCCCTTTTCAGAGCTTCTCTAAAAATCTCTTTTGCTATTGAATCATTTTTTATTTCATCACAAATCATAACATACTCTCCCTCCCTGATTTTTAGGGAATGGTCAAGAATGAGCTCTGCCAATTTTCTTTCTCTACTTACCATTATTTGATAAAGAAAAAAATTAAAAAATTTATTCCCCTTCCGGCTCAGACTTTTTCTCTTCCTCAACCTTGAGCTCAACCTTAATCGGCTTCGCTCTATAGGCAAAGACTTCATTACTCACATGGAAGAAAGGCTTAGCCTTCTTAACATCTATTGCCTTGTTTTCCTTGTCCCAATATATTTTGTTAATGTCGCAGCACACAACCTTTCCGACCACAAAAATATGATCTCCTATGTTGAAAAATCTGTTAAGCTGGCATTCTATGTAACCTATTGCTTGCCTAATCCTATTAACCCTTACCACCTTGCTTTCACTTTCTTCCAAACCAGCTTGTTCAAGCTCGCTCACCCCATAAGAATACTTTTTGGCGAGGAATTTCAGTTTATCAAATATCTTTTCACTCACTATATTTATCACCCATTCCTTATTGTAATTTATATTTCTCCAGGTATCGTGTCTAGAATCACAAGCAAATCCTATGTAAGGAGGCTTAAAACTTATCGGAGTTATAAAGGAGAAGGGCGCGGCATTAGTTTTGTTGTTTCTAAACCTGGTTGTAATAATTACGGTAGGCCTTGCCAGCAGTCTGTGGTAAAAGGTTGGGTTTATTTCCATAAGAATTTCTTGGTTTTAATATTTAAAAATCAATTTTAAAGACGGTATTTAAAATTTTTCTCTATTTTAAGTATGTCTGTTAATGAGATTATCTATCCGGGGTGTGTAACTAAATATGATTTCTTTAAGGTGCAGGTATAGTTGAAAATGTTCGGAAAGGCTTATGTTTTGAATCCGCATGACGATGATGGAATAATTGCGATAGGTGGAATTTTATGGCAGTTAAAGGATAAAGGATGGGAACTTGGCTATATTCAGATGACCGATGGAAGGCATGGAGGAAATCTGCCTCCGGAAGAAATAAAGGAAATGAGGGCGAGAGAGGCTGAAAAAGAAAGGGAATACTTGGAGGTTAAAAATTATTATAATTTTGATATTGAGGATGGAAAATTGGAAAATTATAAGGATGATAAAGATGTTATTGAGAAGGTTGCAGAGATGATAAAAGATAGCAATGTCGTTTTCCTGCCCAATAAAGCGGATGCCCATCCGGACCATAGAGCAACTTATGAGATCGGGCACAAAGCCTTAGAACTTGTTGGAAAGCCTTTGGAGGTTCATTACATTGTTTGGTTGTTCCCTTTCTATACTTATGAGCCTGGAACATTCGAAAAAATTCTGAAAGTTAACATAGATAATCAAATAGAAAGAAAATTGGAAGGAATAAGAAAGCACAAATCCCAAGTTGAGAGAGCAAGAATTGATGAGATGGCAAAATATCTTAACCAATTTTTTTTCTTTACTTTATTCCGCCTTCAGAGAAAGAAAAGCGAAATATTCTGAGATTATCGGAATACCCAAAGTAAACGAAAATTACAATTTATTTGTTAATTCCCTTGAGAGCTTTGAGGATGTAACGGAGATATTTCACGGGAGAGTAAGGATAAAAAGGTGAAGAACATGAGGGAAAAGCTTTGATATATGCGTATTCTCCTCGCGGTCGGAAAAAGCGAGAGGTTTATGTGGGGGATGAGGATGGCTTCTTTCTTAAAGCCACTGAAAAGATTTTAGGGATAGGAAATTATTCAAGTCAGGTTAGAAAGTACATGAGTAGATATAGCGATGAGGAGAGAGGTAGGGAGGAATATGAAGTCGGAAAAGGGATGGAGATAATATATGAGGTTATAAAATACACTCGAAGGGACCTTCCAGAGCTTGTCGAAGCATCAAAAAACATCCGTAGGAAAACGGTTTCCATGTTACATAGACAAAGACCAAAACAATCAAAAATACCGTGGCCGTATATATTTTCGATAGGTGCTGGAGCTGGTACATCTTTAGTAGTTCAGTATTTCGGAGGAGCAGACGTGTATTTGGGTCTCGTAGCATTTCTATCAGCATCGGAACTAGTTCAGTATGCATTCCATAAGAGAAAACATAGACAGATGGTAAATGAACTCAAAAAAATATTAGAAGAAGAGAACATTCCTTTAGAAATTCATAAATTCAAAGTAACCAACGATTACTATCTTTGCCCTTACAAGCACGAAATTTTATTAAAACTGGGAAGCAAAAAATAAACTCAATCTTTCAGCTGATATTTTGCTTCGACTATACTATGTAAAAGTCCAATCGCTACTGCTGCTGGATCATTTTCCTGTATAGCCATTTTATATTCTTTCTCCAATATTTTGCATAGCTCTCTTGCTTCATCTACTGAAAGTTCATCTTTTTTAAGCTTTTCTGTTAATTCTCTTCTTCTTTGGTACATCTCGTCTAAGGATCTATATGGATAAGGGTCTATTCTTTCCATAGAAAAAAATAATATTAAATTTTTTATTTTCGATTTAAAATTTAATTTTTAAAATTGCACAAAAGTTTCTCACTAGGGTATAGGAAATCTTCTCAACTTTTCAAAAGTCTGAGTAGTGCACCAATCACATATCCTATTGGATACATTAAGAGACCTGTTTCTGTGCATTCTAAGCCTCCTACAATTGCTGAGTCTTTTATTGCTTCATCTTCAGAATTTGATATTTCTTCCTTTTTTAACTTTCTCTTTATATAATTAAGTAAGTTCGTCCCTTTTTTTCTGCACGTATATTCTGCATGTATTCCTGCTCCTATTCCTCCAAAAATTCCAGAATATATAAACGCTTCTGCTATGTCTATTGCACCTTCTCCAAACCCTGCCATGTTATACCCTTCTATTGCTCCTAATCCAAATAAAGAAACACTTCCATACACCTCGTAGAACTTTAGTATCTTTTCTATCCTATTTTCTTCTGTATTTCTTTTTTCCATATTAACAATTTTGCTCAAAAAATTAAAGTAAAATTAAAAAGTACATTAGAACTTTTATTCGTAGAGTTTTCTGATAATATCTTCAAAACACCCTCTTCCGCTCCTTAAATCATTTAGAAATTCTTCTTTGTATGTTCTTAGCCAAGATATTAAAGATCCTGGAGAGAATGGTCTTACCCTTACATCACTTGAAGGATCATTTGGATTCGTTGGTATAAATACAGCAAATTCTCCAGCTTTTTCTTCTAGTAGTTTTAGATAATTTATTTCTGCTTCTAAATATTTTGATAGATATTCTTTGAAACTGTTGGGGTCCGGAAACTTTTCTTTTATCAGATTTTTATACACTTCACAAGCTCTTTCCTCCCCTTCATACCTTTCTACTTCTTCTTTTTTTCTGAATATCTCTGCTAATGGTTTATCCAATTCCTTAAATATTTCTCTTGCTTGTTTTAGTTCTTCTTTGTATCTTTGGTCTATTTCAGGGTTACTCTGTATTGCATTATAAACCCCTTCTGCGTCTTCCTCTGCTGCTTCTTCAAGCATCTCGACCATATCCATTAATTCGTTTGCCAATTCTCTAAACTCTTCTGCCATAGAATTCTGTTACTCAGAAATTTTAAATACCATCTTTAAAAATTGACTTTTATAAACTTCGCATATGATGTTAATATCTTTTTAAAATTATTTTTACCAATTAATTTAGAGCAAAGATTTTGATGATAATCAATAAACAAAAAATTAAAAATTTTCTAATCCCTTTAGGAGTTTTTTCGTATTTTTTTAGCTTTAATAAGTTCACTTTCGTACTTCCTAGCTTTTTCTTCAGGAAGTTTCTTAATCAATTCCTCTGCTTCTCCAATCAAACCAACTGCACCTTTTCTAATCAGCTTAATATCCTTTCTTAATACTTTTTCTATAGCTTTATATAACTCATCTCTATATTCTGGAAACATTTCGTTAACAAATTTCTCTGCACTATCAATAAAGATAGTTTCTCCTCTTTTAATGCTAGGAATCCATCTTTCTATTTGCTTTTTTCTACAAACTCTTATAGCTTCTGCAATTTCCTCTTCATACTCAGGAAATCTCTTAGCTAACATTTCTGCATATAAAATTAAATCAGCACGACCTTTTCTAATGCATCTAAGATACTGCGGTAACACTTCTTCTTTAACAATTTTCATAGCATTCTCAAATTCATTTCTATACTCAGGAAACTTCTTGAGTAATTCTTCTGCAGCTTCAACTAATTCTACATCTCCTTCTTTTATCAGACTAATATACCTTTGTAGACGTCTTTGTTCAGAAATTCTTATAGCATCTTCAAGTTCCTGTTGATACTCAGGATATTTCTCTGCTAGTTTCCTTGCTTTTTCATATCCTTCAAAAGTACATTCTTTAATATCCCTAATATATCGCTGTAGCTCTAATTCTTCTTCTGC
>CAZCGS010000010.1:11371-15763 GCA_964498505.1 uncultured archaeon | reverse complement strand
TAACATCTCCCAAGCTATCCAATTTTAAATACTTTATCCCCCGAAAGTTTTCAATTTCCAGCCAACCAATCCTCATAATAGAAATAAAAGCTTATTATTTATTATTAAATCTATGGCAGAAATCCTAATATTTGGTGACAGTATAGCATACGGAGCTTGGGACAGGGAAGGAGGATGGGTTCAAAGGTTGAGGAAATTTTTGGATGAAAGGAACTTAGCCGACCCTAATTTTTACTGCTTAGTTTATAATTTGGGAATTTCCGGAAATACCTCGGCAGATTTGCTAGAAAGAGTTGAATTCGAAACAGAACAAAGATTGAAAGCTGGCGAAGAAACTATAATTATTTACGCCATAGGAATAAACGACTCTCAATTCGTTCATAGTAAGGGAGGGTACAATGTTCCGCTGGATGAATTCAGGGAAAACATTCAGAAGCTGATTGATAAAGCAAAGGAATACTCCTCTAAAACAGCATTTTTGGGTTTGACTCCGGTAGATGAAAGAAAAACCACACCCATCCCTTGGAATCCGGACAAATCCTACAAAAATGAGTACATTGAAAGATACAATCAAGCAATTAGAAAGTCTGCGAGGAAAATGAAATTTATTTTATCGAAATTTTGGAAAGGCTGAAAGCACTCAATTATCAAGATTTGTTAGAAGATGGTTTGCATCCCAACTCAAAAGGGCACGAAAAAATTTTTGAAATCGTAAGGGATTTTTTGATTAAAAATAAGATAATCTAAACCTTATTATGCCAAATGCAAAGATTACCATTGTTTACGATAACACCTCTTTTAAAAAGGATTTGCAGGCGGATTGGGGATTTTCAGCGCTGGTAGAGGTTAGGAATAGAAAAATCCTTTTTGATACCGGAGCTAACGGAAAAATCTTGCTCTCAAACATGGAAAAGCTTAGAATTAACCCGAAAGAAATTGAAGATGTTTTTATCTCCCATTTGCATTGGGACCACATAGGCGGTTTGAGAGATTTTCTTCAGGTAAATAATAAAGTAAGGCTCTGGGTTCCATCATATTTTTCTGGTGCAGAGAATGCAAAAGAAATCATCGAGATAAAAGAGCCGAGAAAACTTTATGAGGGAATTTACTCTACGGGAGAACTTGAAGGGATAGAGCAATCTCTTTGCATTGAAACTGAAAAAGGTATTTTAATCATAGTAGGATGTTCCCATCCTAAAATGGAATATATTTTGCAAACGGCTTCAAAATTTGGCAGGGTTTGTGGCATTATAGGAGGTTTACACTCAACCAAACCGGAATCTTTAGAAGGTTTGGATTTAATTTGTCCAACCCACTGCACCCAATATAAAGCAGAAATAAAATCCCTCTATCCGGAAAAGTATGTTGAAGGGGGCGCTGGAAAAATAATTGACTTGGTTATTTAGCCACCCTAACATCAACTGCATAGCCTTCTTTCTCATTTAAAATAAAAGGGTTAATATCCAATTCTATTTTTTCCCTAAAGGAAAGTTCGGAAACTTTTGAAACAACTTTGGCAAGCAAATTTAAATTTGCTTTCCTACCCCTAAACCCTTTAAGTACGGAATAAAAATTTATTTCCTTTATCATCTCCAAAGCCTCTTTTTTTGAGATCGGAGCTAACCTAAAGGAAATGTCCTTCCTGTATTCGGTAAAGATTCCTCCTTCCCCAACCATCACCAAACTTCCGAAAATTGGGTCTTGTTTAGCCCCTATTATAAGCTCGAACCCCTCAACAAATTTCTGAACAAGAATCGGAACCCTAAACTTTTTCCTTAGCTTTTCGAACCCTTTTTCAAGCTCTTCCCGGTTGTAAACTATTTTAACTGCACCTAACTCACTTTTATGCTCTAGCAAGCAAGCCTTCAAAACTAAAGGAAAGGTGAGGAAGTTTTTTGGCAAATCGGAAAGCTCCGAAACAATAATAAAAGGTGCTGTCGGTATGTTATACTTTCTGAGCAGGGAGAAACCAAAGCTAATCTGGTTCTGACTCATAGCAATTTCTGCAAACCCAAAAACCTTTAGAGAACCTTAAATCCTTATCGTATTTCCCGCATATCTCGCATATTCCAGAAACATTCCTCTTTTTTAAAGGTTTTGTCTCAAGTTCCCTTATCCTTAACCATTCAAGCTTTGAAATGAGGTATTGAGGGATTGCCCTAAGCAAATCCTTTGCAGTTACAATACCGACAAGATTTCCTTCCTTATCAAGCACAGGTAACCTTTTTACCCCGTTCAAAAGCATTTTATCTGCTGCATGCATTGCATAATCTTCTGGAAAGACAAATTTCAGAGGAGAGGACATAACATCCTTAGCCTTTACCTTTTTCGGGTCCAAACCTTTTGCAAGCACCTTCCTTATAATATCCCCTCCGGTAACTATCCCTATCGGCTTCTTCCGCCTATCAACAACTATCACATTATGGATTCTCTCTTTCTCCATTTTTTTGGCTATTTTTGAAATATCCGCTTCAGGCGAAACTGTTACAACCTTGGTTGTCATTACATCCTTAACCTTTAATCTCCTCTGGGCAAATCTCAGAATCTTGTTAAGTACCATAATATCTAATAAAAATAAACCTTTATATAGTTTATGGAAAGGAAGGGAATATCTCCGGTATTTTCAAGTATTATGATTGTTGCAATCCTTGCGATGGTCATAGGGTATGCACTAAAATGGGGAATACCAATAATGCAAAAAAACATAGCCCTTTCAAAGTTGAAAGAAGGTGAGCTTATTTTTACCAAAATCCATGATAAAATAGAAGGGGTTGTAAAGGTTGGTGGGAGCGAGGAAATTGTGCTTCAGGTTGACGGAAGGATGATAGTTGATCCCAAAAATGATAGCATTACCCTTGGATTGAAAAGCGATGGTACTATTTATGCTACCGGCTTTACCTGCTTTGCCAGGAATTGCGAAGAGGAAGGGATTTTAGGAGAGGATGATTTTGCTATTTACGGAGTAGAAACTAACTTGCTTGCAAAGGGATTCTTCCATACCTATATTTTAAAAATGAGGAACCTAACTGACCAGGAAGGAAAGAAATATAGAGTTGATCTGCTCTCTGTGATAGGAAATGAAATTAGCGATGAAAGAAAGCTTTATGGAAACAAAGGGGATAAAATTGTAATTATGAACCTTGGGGTCGAGGAGGTAGGGAATGTTACCAAAGAAAAAATCGGGATAAGGATATTGTAATATGGAAGAAATTGAAAAATACTTGGAGGTGGGAAAGGTAAGTTGCAGGATAAGGGAAAAGGTACAGAAAATATTGGAAAGAGAAAGGGATATAAAGTGTATTGCAAATAAGATAGAGGAAGAGATTAGAAAGGAAGGTTGCGAGCCAGCCTTTCCGGTAAACATAGGGATTGATGATATAGCTGCTCACTATACTCCAACTATAGACGAAAAGGCTAAGATAGAAGAGAATAATCTTGTAAAGATAGACATAGGGTTGCATAAAGACGGTTTCATAGCTGACTTTGCATTATCCTTTACCGAAAACGAAGAATTGAAAGAGCTCATAGATGTTGCCAAAAAGGCTTGTATAGAAGGTTGCAAAATGGCGAAGCCCGGAACAAAGGTTATGGAAATTTCAGAAGTAATTGAGAAGGAAATAAAGGAAAAGGGATTTACTCCTATTTCAAACCTTACCGGGCACGGATTAAAAAAGTATGAGATTCATGCAAAACCTGCCATTCCCAATGTTTCCTGTAATATTGGATACGAGCTTAAGGAGAATGAGGTAATTGCTATCGAGCCTTTTGTTTCAAGGAATTGCAATTGGGTTAAGGAGGAAAAAGTAGGAGTAATTTTTTCCGTTTCTGAGTTTAAAAATGTTAGGAACGAAGCTGCAAGGGAGATAATGAAAATGTGTAAGCAAAGAAATTTCTTACCAATATGCGAAAGATGGCTAGAGGGAAAATTCTCCCAGATAAAAATAAGGTTGGGAATAAAGGAACTTAAAGAAAGGGGTTTATTGGTTGAATATCCAATCCTAAGAGGCTCGGACATAATAGCTCAATGGGAAAACTCTGTGATTGTAAGGGATAAACCTATAATTTTTACTGAAGGTTTGTAAACTATCACTCATCAAAGATGGGTGGCTTTATGCCTTCATCCCCAAGCTGGAACTCTGGCAAAGCATAGCCTTAGAGCTTTCCAGCCTTCCAGCTGGTTAATATTTTTAAGCAAAAAATATTTGAAGGTTATGAAGGGAAAAGAAATAGAAGGGCTGGCAAAGATTCATTTATTGATAAAGAAACATAAGGATATTCTGAAGCCTTACTATCCCGAAGATACCTCTTTTAAATGTGCATTCGACTATGAGGAAAATAAATTGCTTCTTTTCATTCCGACAAAATACAAAAAATTGCCAAACAGAAAACTTC
>CAZCGS010000010.1:9353-11271 GCA_964498505.1 uncultured archaeon | reverse complement strand
AAATTGCTTCTTTTCATTCCGACAAAATACAAAAAATTGCCAAACAGAAAACTTCTCGGAAAAATAAGAGAAATTTTCAATGCGGATGATTGCATTTACATTCCCGGTGAGAAGAGGCCTTATTGGAAAGGGAAAACGCCTTACTGGCTGGTAGAATGGCAAGCGAACCGCCACTGTCCAAAGAACAACAGCTTCCCTGCTCAAAAAAAGGGTTAAAAACTTAGCTCGCAATTCTTCACCTCTCACAGCTGCGAACTTATAAAAACTCTACAAATAATCTTTAGAGCCCCGATAGCTCAGTGGTAGAGCGGCGGTCTCGTAAACCGCAGGTCCCGGGTTCAAAGCGGGGAATTCTCCCCTGCACCCCTATATTTCTTCACCTCCTGCAACCAAGGAAGGGGGCTCCGCCCCCTTTCCAAACCCCCTACTTTTCATCTTCGGCAATTGGAAACATTTTATCTGCAGCCTTTTGCTTTGAATGGAAGGGAATCCCGGTCGGGGCTTTATAAGAATAGAATTTCCAAGCTCGAAAGCAAAATCAGAAAACACTTACCCTTCCCTCAACAATTTTTCTGGTTATTTCTGGAAGGTTTTCAAGTTCTTCCTCGGCTATCCTGGTAGCTTTGTTTGCTATCTCTTCAGAGAAAGGAGTAAGCTTAATGCTCAAAACTTGGGGTTGGGTAATAGGCTTTCCAATCTGAGAAAGGATTTTTACATAAACCTCTTTTATTCCAAGCTCTTTGTAAATCCTGTCGGCAATTTGGAAGGATAAAATATTGTAAATCTTTCCGGTATGGGTTTTGGGATTCTTCCCTGCACAGGCTTCCAAGCTCATAGGTCGGTTAGGGGTTATTAAGCCGTTAGCCCTGTTTCCTCTTCCCACCTCTCCGTCATCTCCGCACTCAGCAGAGGTTCCGCTGATGGTTAAATAAACCGAGCCTTCCTCATAGTTATCGGCTGTATTGAAATCTACTGAGGTTTGGTTTTCAAGCTCTTTTTCCAAAAATTTATTTATTTTTTCAAGGATTTTTTCCTTTTTTTCCTTGTAATCAAAAATGTTAGAAATGTACTTGCTTATAAAGGCTCCTGCAACCGTTATCCTTATTTTATCCTTTATCCTTAAGCCCATAACTTTGATGTCAGCTCCCAGCTCTGGATGCTCTTTTTTAAAATCTGAAGAGTTCAAATATCTTTCTAAATTCAAAACAGCTTTTTCTAATTTTGAGAGAGGGGCATAGCCTATGCCAAAGGAAGTATCGTTTGCAAGGATTTCCTTAGAAAATAGGGACCTTAAATCTATGGAGCCTTGTCTTATTCTCGGCTCAATAATAACTCCGTCCTCTACATTCAAATTTGGCAGGATTTTTTTAAGGTAATCTTTGGTTGCATCTATTGCAATTTCATCAACAGGTACTTTTTCTCCTTCAAATTCCTTGGTAGCCCTTCCTGCCAGAACTATGGTTATTGGCTCTATTATCTCTCCTCCCCCGAATTTTGGCAAAGTTTCTCCTGCAGAAAGCAAAACCTTGTCAACATTGTGGTGTAAGATTATGTTGTATCTTTTTTCATACTCTCTGCATAATCTTCGGGAAATTTCCTCAGCAATTCCGTCGCATAGGGAGTCTGGATGGCCTAACCCTTTTCTTTCAACCATCTCAACCTCGTTTTCCTCTGCCAGCTTTCCCTTAAATTCCGAAACAGCAATCATAAATTTTTAAGGAGGTAAATATTAAAAATGGTGAAAAGTTTGTTCGAGCCAAAATCTATAGCGGTAATAGGGGCCTCTAGGGATGAAAAGAAGGTCGGGCATATTATTTTAAAAAACCTGAAGGAAGGGTTTAAAGGAAAATTATTTGCGGTAAATCCTTTTGCGGACAAAATTTTGGGGATTAAATGTTATGAAAGTTTGGAGGAAATA
>CAZCGS010000010.1:7345-9343 GCA_964498505.1 uncultured archaeon | reverse complement strand
ATAAATGAAAAAATTGATTTGGGTGTTTTTGCGGTAAAGGCTGAGGTTGTAATTGAAATTTTGGAAAGGGCTGAAAATTTGAAAAATGCGGTTATAATTTCTTCCGGTTTTGGAGAGTCGGGAAATGTTGAGTTAGAGGAAAAACTTAAGGAAATTGGCAAAAGGAAGGGAATAAGGATTTTAGGGCCGAATTGCTTCGGTTATCAGAATCCATGGCTTGGAATAAATACAACTTTTTCAAAAATGTGCAGCAAAGGAAAAATAGCGATAGTTTCCCAATCTGGTGCTTTAGGAGCTGCCTTTATAGATTTTGCTTTGAGTCAAAACATAGGGATATCAAAGTTTGTCTCTGTTGGAAATATGGTGGATGTTGATTTTGCAGATATAATTGAGTATTTAAATAAGGATAAGGAAACAGAAAGTATTTTGGCGTATTTGGAGGGGTTAAAAGATGGAAGGAAATTTTTTCGTGCTGTAAGGAAATTGAAAAAGAGGTTGTTCATTCTGAAGGCGGGAAAGAGTAGGAAAGGAGCTGAGACAGCAAAAACCCATACCGGAGCCCTGGCAGGAGAGTATTTAGTATATCAGGGCATTTTCAGGCAGTTAGGGGTTAAGGAGTTATCATGCATAGAGGATTTTTTCTGGGTGGCTAAATTGCTGAATAACTTCGGAAACGGAAAAAAGGAGACTGTTGGAATTACAAATGCAGGAGGTTGCGCTACCCTGTTTGCTGATGCTTGTGAAAGATATGGAGTTAGGCTAAAAGATTTGGGTAAGAAGGAAATTGAAAGGCTGAATAAAATTCTGCCGAAGATGTGGAACAGGAAAAATCCTGCAGACATTATAGGGGATGCAACTCCTGAAAGGTTTGAAAAGGTAATTGAAAGTCTTAGAAGGAAAAATAGGATTCTGGTGGTTATGGTAACTCCTCAGCAAATGACCCATCCTAAGGAAGTTGCGAGGAGAATTTTGAAGTACAGAAAGGATTGCTGCTGTGTGTTTGTAGGAGGGAGGGAGATGGAAGAGGCAAGGGAGAGGTTAAGGAAAGAAGGAGCTTTGTGTTTTGATTGGGTGGATGAATGTGCAAGGATATTAAGATACATTTCAGAATAATTTTTGTGGAGGTAAAGATAGTTGGGTTGGATTTGGCGGGAAAGGAGAAGAATCCGACAGGCTTTTGCTTGCTGAAGATTGAAGGCAAAAAAAGAAGCTCGGAATGCTGGATTTTGTATAAGGATGAGGAGATATTAAGGAAAATTGAGGAAATGAGGCCTAAGGTTGTGTGTATAGACGCGCCTTTTTCCTATCCGCAAAAGGGTTATTTTAGGAAGTGTGATTTGGAGTTGATTAAAAAGGGTTTCAGATGTTTGTCTCCTCTATTTCCAGGGGTTAAAATTTTGGTCGAAAGGGCTAAAAATTTGGTAAGGAAAATAAAGGAAATTGATGAAAGGATTGAAGTGATAGAGGTTTTCCCAAGGGCAACTGAAAAAATTTTGGGTTTGAAAAAGGGGAAAAAGGTTAATAAGGATAAGTATGATGCTCTGCTGTGCGCTATTACCGGAGAATTTTATTTAAAGGGAAATTTTGAAAAAATTGGGGATGAAATGGAAGGTTGGATAGTAATTCCGAAGTGAACGCTACCGTTCAAAGGTTAAGGATTCGCTCACAACAGCCCCCCCTTTATGCCCTTAAAAAATTATGAAGTTAAATTGTAGTGCAACAAAAATTTATAAAAGTAAAAAAAGTAAAAATAAAAAATCACTTCTTTTTTTCCAGGTTTCTTAGAATTCTGAACAAGAGAAGAACTATTACTAGCTCTCCTATGAGTACTATCATACTTACTGCAAGTAAAGGTGTATACTGGTATCCGAAAAGGATTCCTGCGCTGTAAAATCCGAAGGTGGCAATCCCTATAATAACTACTGCAACCAATATTAAAACCTCGGTGGCTGTAATCTCTTCCTTAAATGTTTTTTTCATGCTCATGGTTTATTTGTA
>CAZCGS010000010.1:0-7245 GCA_964498505.1 uncultured archaeon | reverse complement strand
TGCAATGACTTTTCCATTTCTCCCATGTGCTTAGTTCCAGTTGCTTTTGCTTGTCTTGCCATTCCTGTGAACCAGGTGTAGGTAAAGGCTATTAAACCTATGGCTATCATTACCATTAAGACGCTTGCGATTACTGGAGAAACTCCTTTTTTTGTTTCGGTTCCTACCATAATATTATTGCAAAAAGATATATATAAATTTTTCAAAGCCTTAGGATTCGGAAATTTTGATTGCATTAAAAGGGCAGACCTGAGAGCAAATGCCGCATCCTTTGCAATAATTAAAATCCGTCTCCAACCTTTTTCCGTTTTTTATCTTTATAGCATTTTCTGGGCAGTAAAGGGCGCATAGAAGGCAATGCTTGCATTTGCTTTTATCCCAAGAAGGCTTGTGCAAACTCCAGGAGCCTGTTTTATTTTTTAAGGAGCTTTGGTCTGAGCTTAGGATGCTAAGTGGCTTATCATCTTCCATAAATAATTTCGGCAAAATAATAAATATGGAAAGAGTGTATGCAAAAGAGGTATTTGAGAAAAAAGAAGGAGAGGTTTTGCTTAAGGGTTGGGTTGAGAGGAAAAGGGAGCTTGGAAAGGTTGCTTTTATAATTTTGAGAGATAGGTCGGGAAAGGTGCAGTGCGTTGCAAAGGAAAGGGAAGAAGTTATTAAGAAAATAAAGGAACTGGATCGGGAGGATGTGGTCGAGGTTAGGGGAAGGATAGTTGAAAATGAAAAAGCTCCCGGAGGAAAGGAAGTTATTATAGAAGAGATAAAAAGGATTTCGAAGGCTTTTCCTTTGCCAATAGAGATTGATGAGCATATTAAGACAGATTTGAGCAAGAGGTTGGATTACAGGTTTTTGGATCTGAGAAGGGAAAAGGTTAGAGATATTTTCTGGCTAAAGGCAAAGGTGCTGAAATTTTTTAGGGAGTTTTTGACCGAAAAAGGGTATATCGAGGTAAATACTCCAAAAATTGTGGCTGAAGGGACTGAAGGTGGAGCTGAAATCTTTCCGGTTTTGTATTATGATAAGCAGGGTTTTCTAGCTCAATCTCCTCAGTTTTACAAACAAATGATGCAGGCTGCGGGATTTGAAAAGGTGTTTGAAATAGGTTATGCTTACAGAGCTGAAAAGAGCCATACGGTAAGGCATGTTTCGGAAATTCTAATGCTGGATGTTGAGGAAAGTTTTATTTCTTTTGAAAAGCATTTGGGATTGTTGGAGGATATGATAAGGTTTGTTATAAAAAGGGTTTTGGAGGAAGGGAAGGAAGAGATAGAAAGGTTAGGCGTAAAAGTAGAAGTGCCCGAAAAGCCTTTTCCGAGGTTGCATATAAAGGAGATAGTGAAAATTTTGGGGTTGGAAAAGGCTGATGATTTGGGAACAGAAGGGGAGAAAAGGCTTGGAGAGTATGTAAAAGAAAAGGAAGGTCATGATTTTGTTTTTGTTATAGGATATCCGTTTGAGGTAAGACCGTTTTATACAATGAAGGATGAGCAGGATGAATTTTTTACAAAATCGTTTGACCTCTTGTTTAAAGGGACGGAAATAGTTACTGGAGGACAGAGGGAGCATAGGTATGATGTTTTGGTAAGGCAGGCTTCTGAAAAAGGGATTAAAATAGAGAATGCAAGGTTTTATTTTGAAGCGTTTAAGTATGGCATTCCTCCGCATGCTGGATTTGGGTTAGGTATAGATAGATTTTTGATGGAATTGCTAAATTTGAAGAATATTAGGGAAGTAATTCTATTTCCGAGGGATGCCGAAAGGTTGACACCCTAAGTTTTCTATTAAAAAATCAAAAAATAAGAAAAAAGAAAAATGCTGGAAGGCTGGTTATTTTTTCTTTAGCACTATTTCTATGGTCGAGACGTTCATTTTATTACCATCCTTGCCCTCTACCTCATCCGTGCCTAACTTTACTTCCGATACTTCTGCATCGTTTACAAACTTGTTTATTACTATTTGGGATATGTCTACTGCTCTAGAAATTGCTTTTCCCCTTGCCTTTATCCTTACTTCATCCTTTCCTGAAGAGAACTGGGTTATCGCTGCCAGTACATAACTCATTAAAGGCTTCTTTCCTACCAGAATCTCGTTTTCGGCTGCTTCTGCCATTTTCATCACCTTTGGATAAAATACTTATGTATGAAAATTTTTTATACTGAAGATAGTTTACACTGTAAACTATTTTCTAGTGAGGTATCACAGCCCTTAGTTTCCGGTGGAAGTAAAAAATCTTTCTTTTTAGTTTTGGATGGTATTTATAGTTTACACTGTAAACTAAACTCCAATAGCTAACAATTTAAGGAAATTTTCCACAGGAAATCAACGGGTAGGTCATGGATACTTTACAATAGAAATCTATATATACCTCCATAGGAAATAAAGGTTATGCAACAGAAGCTAAAGGATTTTTTTAGATCTTATATGTCCTCAGAAACAATATTTAAAAATAAAGAAGCCCTATCCCATTCTTATATCCCGGATACTATTCTGCATAGGGATGAGCAGATAAGTACTTTAGCGAAGATTCTTGCACCTTGTTTGAGAAATGAAAATCCGAGTAATGTTTTTATTTACGGAACAACAGGTACCGGTAAAAGTTTAGTAACGAGGATGATATTGTCTGAATTAAATTCCGTTTCTAACGGCAATGTAGTTAGCATTTATCTTAATTGCAAGTTGAGAAAGATTTCGGATACGGAGTATAGGGTTTTGTCCGCAATATTAAGAGAATTAAATTATCCGGTGCCGGAAACGGGATTACCTACAGAATCGTTGTATAATAAATTCTTCGAAATTATAGATTCAAAAAAACAAACATTTATAATAGCTTTGGATGAGTTGGATGCTTTGGTCAAAAAAATAGGTGATGAATTATTGTATAACCTAACAAGAATAAATTCCGAGCTTTCCAATTCTAAGGTGTGCTTAATAGGAATTAGTAACGATCTTTCCTTTGTTGATGATTTGGATTCCAGGGTAAAAAGCTCTTTATCTGAGGAAGAGGTTATATTTCCTCCTTACGATGCTATGCAGTTAAGGGATATTTTATGGCAGAGGGTGAAACTAGCTTTAAAGGATGGAGTGGTTTCGGAATCTGTTGTAGCAAAATGCGCGGCTATTGCTGCTCAGGAGCAGGGAGATGCAAGAAGGGCTTTGGATTTATTAAGGGTTGCCGCTGAATTGGTTGAAAGGGATAAAAAAACGAAAATAACGGAAGAGTATATAGACTTAGCTGACCAAAAATTGGATATTGATAGGGTTACAGAGCTTGTAAAAATGCAGCCGAGACATACCCAACTAATCCTTTACTCAATTTTTAAAATATTTGAAAAAGGAAATACTGAGATGTCAACAGGCGATATATTTGATGAATATCAAAAACTGTGCATGCAGAATGGATTTAGAATGTTAACTCAAAGAAGGATAAGCGATTTAATTTCGGAATTGGATATGCTCGGAATTATCACGACGAAGGTAATATCTAAAGGCAGATACGGAAGAACGAGAACCATAAGATTGTCTATAGGAAAACAACCTTTTGATAAGCTAAAAAGATATTTTGAAGAGCTTTACGGAGTATGATTTCCTACACATTGCTTAGAGATTACATAAGGAAGGAAAAGGAAACAAATGCTTTACAAAAACTGCCGGAAACTTTTTTAGATGATGTTTCCTCTTTACTATCTTCTTTGTCTTCGGAAGAAAAAAGAAAATTGGTTGTGGAATCCTTTTTATCTTTACTTAGGCTGAGATTGTTTAAATTGTTAAAAAAAGTTCTTTTCGGGTTAGAAGTTTCCAATGCCTTGCCTTTTGAAGAGAAAATTTTGCAGGAGTTTGACAACCTAATTAAAATATATTTAGAAAATCTTGAAACGATGGTAACACCAAAAGAAACTAACCCTTAATATATACTGTTTTTGTCGGCGTTGTCAGCTTATATTTATAGGTTTTCCCTACCTGATATCTTTCCACTAAGTTATTATCGCACAATTTTTTGAGTATATTATTTACAGCCCTGATTGCATGGGTTTTTGATGGATATTTACTCAAATCCATATGTTCTATAATTTCCGAGGTGGAGGTAGGTTCGTTATTGGCTATAATATCTAAAATAATTTTCTGCTTCTTTGGCAGACTTGATATGATTTTGAGAATATCATCCTTACTTTCTTCTTCCAATTCTTCAAGCGGTCGCAATTCCAGGGAATCTCTTTTTACCGCATCGTCTATTAGTTTGTTGCACAAAACAATTACATCCCTGGGAAAACCTCTTGTTTTGTTATAGATGTAATTTAGGATTTCTTCATTAAAAGGATATAGATCGTTTTTTCCGGATACCCAAGATACCCTTTTCCTTATCAGCTCTACAGTTTCTTCTTTGGATAGAGTTCCCAAGGTTACGGTATGTAAAATTCTTTTTTTTAGGGTTTCGAGCTTTTTTAATTTTTCCTCAAAAAAAGGCAATGCCGAGAGGATTAAATTTAAATTGTCAACTTGATCGCACAGCACTCTAAACCACTCCAGCACATCTATTTCTGATTCATGAGCCTCATCAACAACCAAAAATAGCGGTTTTTTCACCTTTTTTGACAGCTTTTCTATGTACTGGTAAATGTTATCCGGAGGAAAAAAGAAGAGCCTATCTAAAAAAGAGAGCTTTCTTTTTATAACCGGATGGAGTTCCAAAATTTCTTTGGTTGTTTTCGGAGGTTTGCTGATGAAAATCAGGTTTTCATTTTTTGAGGATATGTAGGAAAGAAGGGTGGTTTTTCCTGAGCCTGTGGGTCCTAAAACCAAAGAGATTTTTGCTTTTTCTTCTATTGCAAGATAAATTTCTTCGAGCTGTTTTCTGTATCCTACAAACAGCTCCGGCCTTATTTGGAGGGTAAAAGGATTTTCCCTCCAACCGAGCTTATTTAACCATTCTTGGTATTTAATGTTGTTCATCTTAATTTCACTTTGTTTTCATTTTTTAAATAACAAAATGTGAATTTACACTGTAAACCAATTTTTCTTCACCTTAGCTTCACTTTTAGTTCACTTTATGTTCATTTTTTGTCATTTTTGTTGGCTGAAGTTCACTTTTATTTCATTTTTATTTCATTTTTTGTTCACTTTTGTTCATTTTTTGTGAGATAAATTCACATCAATTTCACTTTATGTTCATTTTTTGTTCATTTTATTTCATTTTTTATAGTTTACAGTGTAAACTAAACCTTTCTCAACAGCTTTATAAAGTTAATTATCCTCCTTTCATCATCCCTTCCTTCTGATTCCAGCACTTTCAAAATTTCCGGCTTTATTCTCAATATCCTTAACCCGACATACCTTCCTCTACCGTCTTTAACTCCTATGCTCTCCACAACATCCTTCAGCACATTATCCACATAAAAGCTTGCGGTAGAAACGCTTAGCCTGCATTCTCTCGCCAAATTCCTGAGCCAGATTCCTTCTCTATGCCTAATAAGGCACCTTATTACCCTTTTTATTTTCCCTTCATCCAACCTTCTTACCATAACTGAACACCGTACATAATAGTTTTTCCGAAATCTTTAAAAATCAAAAATTTTTGATATTTCACCGAAAAAACGAAAAATTTTGCATTTTTATACTTGCATATATTCCCTTTGCAATACTGTATATAAACCCGCAACCGAGGCCAAAATAGCCCAATGGCAGATATAAATACGTGCTTTTCTCACTTTTACCTATTTTAATAAGTCCCTTCACCAAACTCCTTTTCAGCATCCCGTAATTCTTCTCAATATATTCATAAACCTCATCATAACAGCTTAGCACTCTGTTTCTATACCATTTTACAATGTTAGGTAAGCTAACATATTCTCCCACCGCTTTGCATTCTCCTCTTTTTACTGCTTTTAATATACTATCCAATTCCAGCTCGCAATCAATCAAATTATAACATTTCCCTATCCCTTCTCTAAAATGGGCATCGCTTCCTCCCACTCCACACAATTTATTCTTTTTAGCAAACCTTTTTGCAACCTTGTCAGCAATCCTATCTATATTCAAAGCGTTTTTTATTTCTATAGCATCGCACAGCTTAGCTTTATAGCCAAGACCTTTTTTTGCGATATCAAACGGATGCGGAGCTATCCCAATACCTCCCTGAGAATGGATTAGCTCTAAAGTTTCCTCCAAACTTAATCCAGGTTTAATTTCTTCTTCAATACCTATAGCCAACAAATGCCCGTCCTTGGTATCTATTTCCTCTCCCACAATCACCAAAAAATCCTCTTTTGATACCTTTTTAGCAAACCTCTCTATCTTTATGGTATTATGGTCGGTTATTGCAATTGCGTTCAATCCCCTCCTTTTTGCAATTTTTATTATCTCATAGGGAGACATAAACACCTCCTTTTTTAAAATACTCGCCTTTGAGTACCAACTATGGCAATGAAAATCAACCTTAATCATAAATTTAAAGATTTTTTATAATATAAAAAAATGAAAATTCCGAAGGAGCAGCGGAGGTTTTGCAAATATTGCGGAAAGCACACCTTACAAAAGCTGAAGGTGGTCAAAAGAAAGCCAAGGAGAACCCTCTCCAGAGGACAGAGAATATTTCTGAGAAAACTTGAAGGATATGGGGGCTTCCCTAGACCCAACCCAAAAGGCAGGGGAAAACCGACTACAAAATTAGATTTGAGATATGTTTGCACCGAATGCAATAAACAAAACATAATAGGAAAAGGTTTTAGAGTAAAAAAGTTAGAGCTAGTATGATTTCGACAAAATTTATTCTGCTTAATCTCTCTATCCTTTTCTTAAGTTTGCTATCGACCTTTATCAACTACTTTTTTATCGATAGGGAAAAATTCAGAAAGCTTAAGGAAGAGATGAAGGAGATAAACGAGCGAATAAAGGAAGCAAAAAACAATGGTGACCTTGAAAAAGCAAATTTATATCTTAAAAAATCTATGGAGAAAACCTCGGAAATGCTTCTCCTTCAGAGAAAGCCGATGCTTATATCTTTCCTTTTCTTCCCCCTCATTTTCCTCTTCCTACTCCAATATTTCTCTGGATACTTTGTACCCATTCCCTATTCCAACTTCTTTTCCTTTTTGTCCTTTTTAGGTTTCTCTGAAAAAGGCGTTTCCTGGTTCACCTATTTCGTCATAGTATCCCTTATCCTGAGCCTCATTTTCAGAAAACTTTTCAGATTGTAAACTACCACCTGTTAAAACAGATGGCTTTGTAGGGCAATAAGCCCTACGGGG
>CAZCGS010000009.1:0-15821 GCA_964498505.1 uncultured archaeon | reverse complement strand
ATTACCCCTTCCTCACCGAAAGTTCTCCCCTGCACCCCTATATTCCTCCACCTCCTGCAACCAAGGAAGGGGGCTTTGCCCCCTTTCCAATCCCCCATTTTTTGCCTGAGATTTTGAAAATCCCAGCCCCAGCGATATTTTATTTTTTAAGGTTAATATTATTGTGAGTTTCAAATATCTTGTAAGGTTGGAGTTTGAATGCAATGCTCTGGTTGAAAAGCCAGATGTAATCGGAGCTATTTTTGGGCAGACAGAAGGGATGCTGGGAAAGGAATTCGACCTTAAAGAGCTCCAAGATTCTCAAAGGATAGGGAGGATAGAGGTCAAAATAGAAAAGAAAGGAAAGAAAACCAAGGGTATCATAGAATTCTCTTCAAATTTATCTTTACCAGAGACGGCAACCTTGGCAGCTACCATAGAAAGCATTGAAAAGATAGGCTTTTCAAATGCAAAAATAAAGTTATTGGAAATTAAGGATTTGAGGGAAGAAAAGAGAAAGTTTATTTTGGAGAGGAGCAAGGAAATACTTGAAGAGTTTTACAGCAAGATGCCGGACATTTATAAAGAAATCCAAAAACTAAAGGAGGAGGCATTAGCAAAGGAAATTGTTGATTATAAAGGGCTATATGCAGGACCTGAAATGGAAACTTCAGACGAAATTATTTTGGTTGAAGGTAGAGCGGATATTATAAACCTTCTAAGGGCGGGAATAAAAAATACCTTAGCAATAAACGGAGCAAAGATGAATTCAAAGGTGCTAAAGGAAGCTACTGAAGGAAAGATTGTCACAGCCTTTTTGGACGGAGATAGGGCCGGAGATTTAATCCTGAAGAGATTGCAGCAGTTCATCGATATAGATTTTGTTGCAAGGGCTCCTAGGGGGAAAGAGGTTGAAGAGCTTACAAAGAAGGAAATTCTACATTGCTTGAAAAACAGGCAGACTTTTAAGCAAGGAATGAAAAGGAGAGATAGAAAGAGGGAAATAGACAGACAAAAGGTTAAGGGGATATTGGATGACCTTTTGGGTACCAGGGCCTGCGTTTTAATAGACGGAAGGTACAATGTTATCCATAGAATGCCGATAAGCGAGCTTTCCGAGATTTTGGATACTGCCGAACTCGATAATGTTTTTGCGATAGTTATGGATGGAGTTATCTCCGAGGACCTTGCAAAAAAGGTAGCGAAAAAAAGGATTCCTTATCTGATAGGAATAGATAAGGAGTTTAAAATAAAATTGAGGGGGTTGGAGGTAATAACCAAGGATGAGTTGGATGAGGGGGAGAAATAATTAACGTATGCGTAATATTGGTGCTCTTTTGGGTAAAGCCGAGTTCCACATTTGATGCCCATTTAAAAAATTTAGAAGGAAATTACATGTATGAATGTAGAACTTCTGAAAAAACTTTCTGAAGCGTTTGGAGTTAGCGGGTATGAGGGAGAGGTAAGGGAGATAATTAGGAAGGAACTGGAAGGTTCGGTAAATGAGATAGAGATGGACAATTTGGGTAACCTAATAGCACTTAAAAAAGGGGAGGGAGGAAAAAGCAAAATTGCATTGTTTGCACACATGGATGAACCAGGATTGTTTGTAAAGCATGTCGACGATAAGGGCTTTGTTTATCCTGCAGAAACTTCAAGTATAGACCCCGAGATATTACTCGGGCAGGAGGTTTTGATTAAGACTAAGGAAGGTTATATAAATGGTATAGTTGGGTATAAACCTGTTCATTTACAAACCGAGGAAGAGGCAAAGAAGAAAGTAGAATACAAAAGCATTTTCATAGATGTTGGAGCTAAGGATAAAAAAGAAGCTGAGGAACTCGGGATAGAGCCGGGTATGCCAATTTCCTTCAAACAAAATTTTTCCGAATTCGGAAAAAACTTTATAAAGGGTAAGGCTTTGGATAACAGAATCAGTTGTTACATATTATTACAACTTGCAAAGGAGTTAAAGCTTCCTAGCGATTTGTACTTTGTTTTTTCGGTGCAAGAAGAGGTCGGTTTAAAAGGGGCAAAGGTCTCCGCCTATAAATTAAATCCGGATTTTGCTTTGGTCTTTGATGTCTCGCCTGCAGGAGGAACTCCGGGAATTGAAGAAAAAGAATGTTCGATTTTTTTAGGCAAGGGACCTACCATAACAGCTATTGAAGCGAGCGGCAGGGGGGTTATAATTCCGGAGGATGTAAAAAACGGGATTGTTGAAGTTGCAAGGAAGGAGAAGATACCCTACCAAATAGAGGTTATTGCCGGAGGAATGAGCGATGCCACCATAGTTCAACTAACCAGAGAAGGAATAAGGGTTGGAGGCATAGGTGTTCCCTGTAGATATATACATAGCCCTATCGAAATTGCGAGCAGGGAAGATTTAGAAAATGCAATAAAGTTGGCAAAGGCGTTTTTGGAAGGGCTAGAATGAAAATATTCCTTACAGGCAATCCAGGAATAGGAAAAACAACTGTAATTAAAAAGATAGTTGAAAAGCTCGGAAAAGGGGTTATAGGATTTTACACAGAGGAAATCAAGAAGGAAGGGAAAAGGATAGGTTTTGAGATGGTTGAGATACCTTCCAATACCAGATACCTCTTTGCATCCACCGAGAAAATAGGCAGTGTAAAATTCGGCAAGTATTATTTAAACCTAAAGCCTTTGGAAAGGGTTATAGAAGAAACAGAGAAGGAAGAAGGTAGGGAAAACATAATAATCATCGATGAAATAGGGAGGATGGAATTTTTCTCTAGAAAATTTAGAGATTTCATCAAAAATCTCCTAAGCTCAAATAAAACTTTGGTAGCAACCCTGCACAGGAGTTACAAAAAAGAATTCGGAAAGTACGGAAAAATCTTCGAGGTTACGAAGGAAAATAGGGATTTTCTGCCAGAAAGGATAGTCGAAATTCTGACTAAAGGTGGCATGCAAGGTGGGAAGGTAAATAAGGTTTAATTTTCTCCTTTAAATCCTGCAAGACGTTCATGAAGTTAATAAATGCATCGTAAGGAGTTGCGAGATGGGAGAAATATTTGTGCACATCTCCGTCAGCCCAGTGCTTAGTGCACATGTAATAAAGATGGTCGGAAATTGAAAGATACCTCCAAATTCTCAAAAACTTTTCCCTTTTTTCTTCATCCGGGATAGCCTTTATAAACGAATAAACCTTCTTAAGCTCTTCAAAAGCTACCCTCTGCATATCGTTGCCCAACCATGCACTTGTATCCCTCTCCATGTCGGCCCAGGATATAGGGTAGGGAACATCATATATTCCAACAGGCTTGTATTTCCTTACAACCTCTGAGGGTAAAGAAAAGTTTAAATGCTCGTATTTCAAAACTTCTTTCGGAAGATGCATCAAAAACTCAAAAATCCCTGTTTCCTGCCATTGGTGCTCTCCAAAGGTTTCATAGTCCATATACAAGTTTATCACCTGACCTTCTGATGCAGCTAGCCAGGAAGCGTATTTGTCGGCTGTCAAAGGCCATTCGTTCCACCATCTTGCAGAGAAGCGATAGGAAACATCATCACTCAACCTATAATTCCTCAGCAAAACCGAAATATCGCAGTTCGGAGGTTTGTAAATATAATTAGGGGACCTCCAACCTAAAATAGGGTCCCAACCTTCTGTATAAATCCCTATGTAACCCATTTTATAAGCTAGCTCTGCAATCTCGTTAGAATACAAAGCCTCTGTATTTCTAAAAAGTACCGGAGACTTTTTGAATAATTTTCGGATTACCTCTTTATGCATCCTAACCTGATCAAAAAATTCTTCCTTGTTGGGAAATAGGGATACCAAGGAATGGTAGTATGTTTCGCTTACGACCTCAACCTTTGGATGGGATAATAGTTGCTTGAAAGATTCCAAAACTTCCGGATGGAATAGTTCTGCCTGCTCCAAAAAAGTTCCGGTAATGGAAAAAGCCAATTTAATATCATAGTTATCCAATAGGTCCAACATAATTTTGTTTGTAGGTAGGTAGCATTTGTAGGCAACCTTTAGGAAAATTTGCCGATTTTTTTCATAGTCAAAATAGTCGGTTTGAGCATAATTACCAATCATAAAAACAGAAAATCTTCTCAACCTTATTGGTTGGTGGACATGGAAGGTTACCGTTATATCCATGCTCTGCTTATTCATTCAGGGAGTAATGCCTCTTTTTGCCGTGATATTCTATCCTTATTTTATTCTCCCTTGCCAACCAACCCAAACCTGCCATTGCCTCCTCCCTGGATAAAGACGCTAATTTAGCAATTTCGCCAACCGTTAAATTACCGTTCTCCTTAAGGGTGCTCCATACCTTTCCAGCCAAAACCCCAAAAACCTCTTCCACATTTACCATAAAAATAATTTATTGATTATATAAAAAGTTTTTTATGAAGGGAATATCCTTAGGCATAAATGTTGTAATCCTTCTGGTAATTGCGGTTATAATCCTAATTGTCAGTATTTTACTATTTACCCAAGGTGCTAAATTACCGATAAATATGAGTGAAACCCAGGCAGGCTTAAGCTCTGAATGCCTTAAATGGAGCAGCTTTGGTTATAATGCTTCTATCTTTACTAAGGAAAATTTCAGCGCTTTGTATACAAGGTTTTCCGGAGATTATAATAAGGCTCTTCTCTATTGTCAGACTTTGAAGGGCTAAATAAATTGCTACAAACTTCGGCAAATCTTTTCCATTCTTTTTACCTCGCTCTTTAAAGGCTTTATGCTTTTCTCCTCCAGGATTTTCTTGAGTTCCTCTTTTCCTATTTCTCTGTATCCAATTCCTTCTGAATGATAGGCCGAGGCATCTATGGGTATAGAGGTTATAAACTTCAATTTTCCATTATATTCTTCCGGCGGCCGGCCTATTGCATACCTTTCTTCATCAAGCTGCCATAATGCACAATATTCAATTCCTACCATAATATCTTTGGGGCATAAGTTTTAATATCCTTAAGTTTTTCTTTAAATAAAAAGCATAAGATTCTAAGTCCATCAATTTTTTTTAGCTTTTTTTTCCCTATCCTTTTGGAACATTTTATTTTTATTTCCTTATGTTTTAAATTAAGTTTAACTATGTTGGTAAAGATATTTGCTTCTAGTTCGAAGCCTTTTGCTGAAATCTCCAACTTCTTTAATATTTCGCCTCTGAATCCCCACATTCCTGTACAAATGTCTGTGTATTTTCCGAAAAGTAGGAAACCAGCCGACGATATAATTTTATTTCCTATGTAGTGGAGAAAATTATTTGAAATTAAGTTTGCTCTTTTTCCAGATACGACTTCATAGTTTTTTAAACTCTTTACAAAAAGGGGTATATAGTTTGGAGAATAACTTCCGTCTCCGTCGAGCATTATATATAGATTGTTGGATTTTATCTTATATTCTTTTAAAAACTTTGAAAAGTCGTTGCCCTTGCCGTTTCCTTCTCCATGGAAAATTTTAGCCCCGTATTTTCGTGCTATCTTTACTGTTTTATCTTTACTATTGCCGTCAATTACAATTATCTCATCTACATATCGCTTTGTTTCTTTTATTACACTTCCTATTGCATTCTCTTCGTTTTTTGTGGGAATTATTGCTACAGTTTTATTCTTTTTCATAAATATTTTATACAAAAATATTTCTTTATGGAATTGATAACTGTAGCATATTTTTTTGCAGTAATAATAGGTCTGGGATATTCTTTTGCACAGTTAATGAAATTAGACAAATTCAATGACCCAATAGAAAAAGCTATTTTCTTAATTGGTTTAGGGTTGGTTGCTTTTGTTTTAGTTTCAATTCCTTTAAGCATATTTCATAATTTGGTGTGGTATAATTTTTTAATAATTGCTATGTTACTACCTATTTACCATTTATGTAAAAAAAGATATAAAGAAGAAATTTTGCTTCTAAGAATTCCCAAAGAGTATATAATAGTAGGACTAGTAACCGTTTTGTTGTTTTGCGTCTACTTAGCAGGAGCTTTTAGTTATTCATACTTAGAGGACGCAGATCCTTGGGAGCATTCTAAAGCAGCAAAATATGTTTCAATATATCATACTTACTATCAGCCGGATCATCTTCCATTTCACTACTTGGAACCATATCCACCGTTTTATTCTACATTTATGGGTGTTTTACATCAACTTCATTTTGAGTCTATTCAATGGACTCTTAAATTTTTTAATGTTTTATTAATTGCTTTTAGTTTGCCATTCGCCTACATATGGTTAAGAAAATTTACAAAATCAGAGAAAGTAGCCGTTATGAGCACTTTTCTGTTGGCTTCTTTGCCATCATTCATGAGCCACTTTATATGGGCGCAGACATTGTCATTACTTCTTTGGTTTCCGGCATTGTATTCTATTGAAAAATTAAAAGAAGAAAAAAATAAAAGATGGCTAACCGCAGCATCTTTAGTAATAGCAACTATTTTAATAACTCAGCCCTCAACAGCTTTTATATTTGGAATATTTTTTATTTTTTAATTGAGTTTTTAATTCATCTAAAAGACCAAAAAAATATTATTGAAACGTTTAAAAATAAGCAAGTTAGATACTTATTTCTTGCGGGTATTTTGGGACTGGCTGTTAGTTTATCTATTTATTGGATACCTGAAATTGTATATAGAGGAGAAGATAAGGTTTTTGGTAAAATAGGTATAACTCCAGAATATTTTAAGGGTGGTACAAAGTTAGATACTTCGGGAGGAGTTATTTATGGAATTGAGGACTTTATAGTGGCTCCTCTAGTTACAAGAATAGATCAGCCTACAGGATTGGGTGGTGTGGTATTTGCTCTTTTGATTTTTTCGATTTTTGTTTTGGTTTCTCAAAGAAAAAAGTTAATATATGAAAAAAACAAATATTTACTGATATCATTATTGTGGCTTGTAATCTCATTTATTGGCTTAGAAGGCAATGCTTTGCCTTACAAGCTACTTCCGCATAGATTTTGGGTATATTTTTCGATTCCTGTGTCAATAATCGTAGCTTTCGGTATAACTTTAATTTACAACTCAATTAAGGATAAAATAGTTTCTTATACTTTCCTTTCTTTGATTTTTTTGGGTATTCTTTTTACTTCTGCATATCCGAAATATATAGTTCAGACGTCTAAGTGGCCTCCGGGAGGAGGGTGGTCTTCCGAAGAACAGATTTTAGGATATATTAATCTTAAGAAGTTACCTCCAAATACTAAAGTTTTTAGTATGTGTAAAAATCCAAAAACCGTCATAGGAATGGACAAGATGGATTATCCATGGATTAAAGATGTTGAAGAATACAAAGAGTATGCATTGGAAGACAGTCTAGAGAACAATTATAGATTTTTAAAAAGATATGGATATCAGTATTTGATCATTGATACAGGATGTATAGTACAATTTGGAGAAAATAAGACAAATACAAAACTGCAAGAGATTATTCATTCCAAAAATTTTAAATTGGAAAAATGGGCGAGTAATCATGGATTTTTCCTTTTTAGAGTTATGTAAAAACCGTTGAGAATTCCAACAACTCCAAAAATAGCATCCATCGCCCAAATCCCCAAGGAATAGGAAACAGCTTTTTCAGCGGTTATTCCGGCAAGCCCTAAGGTAATAATTGCTACCCCTTCTCTGGTTCCGAACCCTGAAAAAGAAATCGGAATTGATTGGATGAGCAGAATAAAAGGGACTGCAAAGCAAATGAAGAAAAAGGGGAGGTTTAGGTTAAATGCTAAGGAAAGAAAGTAATACTGGGTGAAAACAAAGAGCCATGCGAGTAAGGTGAGAATTACATTTTCCAAAAGCTCTTTAGCTCTAATTTCCTTGTACGCTTTGTAAATATCTGCAAAATGTTTTTCAGCTTTTTCCCTATATTTCTCCGGAACAAACAGCAGGAAGCCAGGTTTTAAAATTTTTTTGGCGAGCGCTTCACTCCTTGCAACTGAAAGTGCAAGGATTAAAGCTATTATCAAGAAGCATACAAGAAGAATGAGGTTAGAAGAACCGAACAAAACTATTGCACCCAACATTCCCAAGAAAAGCAATGAAAGGATATCTATAACCCTATCCAGAAATACGGTTAGGAAGCCCTTTCCGATGCTCAAATCCTTCCTCAAAAAATATGCTTTGGAAAAATCTCCAAGCCTACCGGGAGTAAAAATGCCTATCCCAAAACCGGACCACCAAACCTTCAGAAGTTTCGGAAAAGGTACAGAAGCAAACTTTTTAACAAAGATGTTCCATTTCGCTGTTTTTATCAGGAGGGAAGGGAAGGTAAAAAGAAAGGCTATCAGAAAATACTTTAGATTTATTTCTGCTAGGGTTTTTAAAATTGAGGAAATACCGGCAGAATAAATTATTATGATAAAAAGAGAAAGCCCGATCAAAGGCAGAAGTCTTTCTATCTTTGCCATATTTAAATTTTTAATTATAAAATATTTTTGATAACATGGTTGTAACAACTTCTGTTCCGAGGAGGGTTTTGGAGGCTCTGAAAGGGATAGGCCTGAATCTTTACGAAAGGAATCTTTATGCGGCATTGTTGGTAAAAAAGGTTGCTACCGCTGGAGAACTTTCAGACCTCTCCCAAGTGCCGAGGGCAAGGATTTACGATGTTGCTGAAAGTTTAGCAGAGAAGGGATTTGTTGTTATTCAGCCAGGCTCCCCAATAAAATACATTGCTGTAGAGCCTGAGGAAGCTTTGGAAAGGTTGAAGGAGAAGGTGAGAAGGGATGCAGAGACCATGTGCAAAAGGTTGGAGGAAATAAAGGGAAGCGAGATTGTTGAGGAGATGAAGGCTTTATACTCCAAAGATATTCAGCACATAAAGCCTTACGATTTTGTCGGCGTTATAAAATCTAAGGAGAAAATAGACAGGCAGATAAGGAGTTTGATGAATAAAACTGAGAAACATTTGCATATCTTTACCTCAAAGAAGGGTTTGATGGATTTGTTAAGGCATAGAAGGTTGTTGGGTAACCTAAAATCTAAAGGAATAAAAATAAGAATCCTCGCCCCTATTACCGGAGAAATAAGGCATGTTGTAAATGAACTAAAAAAGGTGGCGGAAATAAGGGATAGTTCTAAGATAAAGGTTAGCAATAGCAAATTCAAAATATTCGATGATAAGCATATCTTGATGCATTTGACTGATGATGATACCGAGCACTCTCAGGAAGTTGCGTTATGGGCAGCTAACCCTCATTTGGCAAAGAATATGTTCCTTCCTTTGTTTGAAGACCTTTGGTCAAAAGCAAAGAAAATTTGATTTTTTTCTTTAATTTTTTAAGTTAATAATGGACAAATTTTTGGTAATTTGTGTAGATAGGGATAACGACATAGGAGAGAAATTAAAAGGAATAAAGGCTCCGATCATAGGCAGAAAGGAGAATTTAAGGGTGGCAACCAGGTTAGTATTGGAAGACCCGGAGGAAAGCGATGCCAATTGTATATTCGCCGGGATAAAAGAGTATGATAGGCTGAAAAGGCAAAATAAAAAGGTTGAAATAGTAACCCTGCTCGGAGATAAGGAGGTCGGAACCCTTTCCGACCTTAAAATAGAGAGGCAATTGCAGGAAGTATTGAGCAAGATAAAACCTACAAAAGCCATATTTGTTTCCGATGGCGCTGAAGATGAGTTTGTAATTCCGATCATCCAATCCTATATTCCTATAGCCTCGGTAAGGAGGGTTATTATAAGGCAGAGCAGAAATCTGGAAAGCAGCTATTATTTCCTATACAAGTATTTTAAGGAGGCTCTTTCCAATCCAGAGGTAAGAAGGTTGATTTATGGTATTCCCGCGCTTTTCCTTTTTCTTTATGCAATTTTCGGACCTTTGGGTTGGAGAATTATTTTCGGGCTTATAGGCTTCTACCTTATCATAAAAGGATTTGGGTTGGAGGGCATAATTTCCGGTATACTCTACGAGCTTTATTCTACACTCCGCACCGGAAAGCTGAGCTTTTTCTGCTATGTTATAGGGATTTTGTTTATTTTGATATCGATTATTGAAGGTTATACAAGCTTTGCATTATACTCTTCTCAAAGCATGCTTCAAGGTGTTTTATACTTTTTGTATTCGACCCTAAATTACCTGCTATTTTCTGCAATATTCTTTTGGATAGGCAGAGTGATAAAAGTGTATACTAAAAGACGAAAGGCGGGTAGGGAGATAACCTTATTGGCTTTAATTTTATCTATATATTTGGTTTTGTCAACTTCTTTAAGATATTTGTTTGTCCCGAATTACAGCATAATAAATGTCTTTCTTGCAACAGTTGCGGGATTCTTCCTGCTCTTCGTCTTTCATTCACTGGAAAAAACGGTCTCTGAATAACTATTTTTTCTCAAGGTATTTGTAGGCATAGCCATGAGGCTTTCCCGATATTAATGATTCTATACATTTTAGCACCCTATCAATATCTTCTGTTTTAGCTATTACCCCTATTTTGGAGCCCTTTATTCTAATCTTGCATTTTCCTAACTCCTCTATTTTTTTCTTTGCTAAGCCTTTTCTCCCTATAATCCTTGACTTCTGCCTTATAATTGCCTTTTTAGAACTTAAATAGTTTTTCAGATTGATTATTTTGATGTCGGTAGCTTCGAACAAATCTTCCGTATCTTCCAAGTCGAACCCCAAGGATATAGCCTGAACCATCAAATAACCCTTCTCTACCGCAATTCCATCCTTCCCAACTATCTCAAATATATTCGAATTTTTTTCCCTGCTAATATGTACGCTTGCCAAACTTTCTATCCTCTCCTTTTTCTTCTCTATTTCCTTTATACTTCTCCACGGAATTCTTATGTATTTCCTTATGTCCATACCTTTATTTCTGTTGAAAATCTTTAATTTCTGTTGGAAATTCCGAGACTATAAATATTTTATCCTGCGTTATTTAAATATGCGCCCTGAGGATAAGCTGGAAATTATTGCAAAGAGCGATATAGGACTTGAAAAATTCGATGTGGATAGGATAGCAAACATTATATGGAAGGCTGCAAGGGCTGTAGGAGGAGAGGATAAGGAGCTTGCCTTCGAGCGTGCAAAAGAGGTAATAGATTTCCTTCTAACTAAATACGGAGAGCAAATCCCTTCGGTTGAGGAGGTTTACGATGCAATAGAAAAGGTTTTGGTAGAGAGGGGACATTACAAAACTGCGAAAGCATTAATCCTGGAAAGGCAGGAGAGGGAATTAGAGAAGAAAAAAGAAGGCATCCCAGTTATAGATGCCGAGAAGCTGATAGACAACTATATTAGTCAGTACGATTGGAGGGTAAGGGAAAACAGCAATGTTGCTTATTCCTTTCCGGGATTGGCATTGCACATCATTCAATCTGTGATTTCAAAATACACCCAGGTTAAAATATATCCGCCGGAAATTGCCAAAGCCCATGTAAGCGGAGATTTTCATATTCACGATTTGGGTTTCGGGATAGTTGGGTATTGTGCGGGTTGGTCTTTAAAGCAGTTATTATACGAGGGTTTTAACGGAGTTCCGGGAAGGGTTGAATCCAAACCTGCAAGACATTTTGATACCGCCTTATTGCAAATGGTAAACTTTATGGGAGTTTTGCAGAATGAATGGGCTGGAGCCCAAGCTTTCAACAGCGTAGATACATTGCTTGCTCCCTTTGTTAGGAAGGATAAACTTGATTACAAACAGGTAAAGCAGAACATTCAGAAATTTGTCTATGGTTTGAACATTACGAGCAGATGGGGAGGACAATGCGTCTCAGAGGATACCGAGATATTGACTGAGGAGGGATGGAAGAGCTATAAACAATTAAAGCCGAAGGAAAAAATAGCCACATTTAACCTGAAAAAGAAGAAGATAGAGTTTCTTCCCCTGGAGAAATTGAATGTATATGACTATGATGGTTATTTGCTCAATTTAAAGAGCAGAACCCAGGACCAACTAATTACTCCGAATCACCGGGTAGTAAGAAGGAAATTCAGCTCTGAAGATTACGAGTTAATAGAGGCGGAGAAAATAAACTTTAAGACCAATATATTGATTCCGAATTCTGGGTATATAGACTCAAAGAAGAAGGAGAACAGATATCTTATCAAATTACTTGCATGGATAATAGCTGACGGTCATATAAGCAAGACAGAAGGAATTTCAATATATCAGTCAGAAAAAAATATGGAAAATTGCGAGGAAATAAGAGAGTGTTTGAGGAAATTAGGGCTAAAATGGGATGAAAGAAAAAGAAGGAGAGGATTTTCAAAGCATTGGGTAATTACCTTTAGACTATCTCAGGATAGTTCCAGGAAAATCAAAAAGTACATAAATAAGAAGGAAATACCTAAATTCTTATTTAAATTAGACCCGGAGTTGATAAGACTTTTTATAGAAACTTATGCAAAGGCCGATGGTTATATTGATAGAGAAGGGAGAATCAGATTATATACAAAAGATGAAAAGCTTAGGGATGACCTTCAGTACCTTTGCGTTCTGTGCGGATTCGGCTCAACATTAAAAAGAAGGGAAAACGGAGTATGGGTGATAAATTTGATAAGGAATAGGGATGTAGAGATAACCAAAATATCGAAAGTAAGGTATAAGGGTAAGGTATGGTGTCCTACAACTAAGAATGGCACTTTTATAGCCAGAAGAAAGGGTAAGATATTTATAACTGGAAACTCTCCGTTCACAAACATAACCCTAGACTGGAAGGTCCCCGAAGATTTGAAGGATCAGAATGTTATTTATGCCGGACAAATTTTGAACGAAACCTATGCAGATTATCAGGAGGAGATGGACATGATTAACAAAGCTTTCATAGAGGTTATGATAGAAGGTGATATGAAAGGCAGAGTTTTTACCTTTCCGATTCCAACCTATAATATCTCTAAAGATTTTGATTGGGCCGATGAGAAAACAAAATTGTTATTTGAGATGGCTTCAAAGTATGGAATTCCCTACTTTGCGAACTTCATAAATTCGGATTTAAAGCCGAGCGATATTCGCTCAATGTGTTGCAGGTTAAGATTGGATTTGAGGGAATTGAGAAGAAATGTAACCGGAGGGTTATTCGGCTCTAGCGACAACACAGGCTCTATAGGGGTTGTGACCATAAACATGCCGAGAATAGGCTATTTGAGTAAGGAGGAAAGTGATTTCTTTGAAAGGCTCGAGAATTTGATGGAGTTAGCGAGAGACTCTTTGGAAATAAAAAGAAAAGTCCTCAATAGAAATTTGGAGATGGGCTTATTACCTTATACCAAAAGATATTTAGGCACTTTTGATAATCACTTTTCCACCATAGGCCTTATAGGAATGCATGAATGCTGCCTAAATTTTTTGGGAGTGGGAATAGAAACCAAGCAGGGTCAGGAGTTTGCAATAAAGGTTTTGAAATTCATGAGAGAGCTAATTTCAGAATTTCAGGAGGAAACGGGAAATATATATAACCTTGAGGCAACACCCGGAGAAGGAACAAGTCACAGACTTGCTTTGTTGGATAAGAAGGAATATCCGAACATCATTACTTCGGGAAAATCAAACCCATATTATACAAATTCCACCCAATTGCCAGTTGGATATACGGATGACCCTATCCAAGCGGTTCTTCATCAGGAGCCTTTACAAGTATTATATACAGGGGGAACGGTCTTCCATACCTATTTCGGTGAAAAGCTTAGCTCTTGGGAGGTTGCGAGGGATTGGGTAAGGAAGGTTTTTTCCAATACAAGAATTCCTTACCTTACCATAACCCCAACTTTTAGCATATGTCCTGAGCATGGTTATATACCGGGAGAGCACTGGCGCTGTCCTACCTGCGGTAAAGAGTGCGAAGTATACTCAAGGGTTGTCGGCTATATAAGGCCGGTAAGGAATTGGAATGCCGGAAAGCAGGAAGAATTTAAGGAAAGAAAAACATTCAGCGAGGAAAAGATAAAAGCTCCGAGACTGTTCGGTCAGAAAACATTGGAAAGGTTTGCCGGTGCGTAATCTTCGGTTATTTCTCCTTTACAATTGTGAATCCGCATTTTCCGCAGTACTGTCTGTTTCCCCTCTTAGCTAGGAAGGTTCCTGCTCCGCATTTCGGACAGAACTCATTGGTCCTTATTACCTTGCCTCCTTCAATTTTATACAATTCCCAAATTTTGACTACCTTATGCTTACTCTTGCTTTTCGGCCTCTTTCCCTTCCTCCTAATCTTCCTTTTCTTTGCCATATTTTTAAATGCTCAAAAATCTTTTAATTTTGAGTTTGAGGTTGGGAGATTTCTTGACTCTCCACCTGCTCTTGCGATTGGACTTCCCGATTTTTTTCTTCCGCTTTTTTCTTTTCTACCAGCTCAATTTTGTCTTCCTCCTCCCTTAAAACAATTCTGTTCGGAGAGGTTGCTATTATTCCGTTTATCCTTATCTTTCTATGGGCTATCAACTGCCTTGCATGCTTTATTGTTTTAGCCAATCCTTTTTTGTATACAATAGTTTGCAACCTTCTCTCAAATAAATCCTCTGGGGTAAGAGACAAAACCTCGTCGGTTGAAGCATCCAAACTATTTATTAACCCCAACCTGAACAATTTTTTCCATATGACTTCTCTCTCCTTCTCATCTTTGGTGGCAAGATAATTCCTTATCCTAATTCTCAATTTTCTGAACTCTTCCTGCAGCCTCCAGATTTCCTTTTTCCTTCTGAATCCGTACTTTTTTATAAGTTCTTTTTCATAGAGTATTCTTGCCTTATCCCATCTCTTCCTCGGCCTTTTATATTTCCTTCTCGGCTTTCTTATTCCCATGTTCTATCTACTTTTTCTTACCTTTTGTAACCCCAACAGTCTGACCTCTCCTAAAATGAGCTCTCGTTCTCTGACCCCTACAAGGTAAACCGAGAATATGCCTTATCCCTCTATAGCATTTTATTTTCTTCAGAAATTCTATATCGAACTTGTGCCTTATCTCCAAATCGCTTGCAGTTAAATGCAAGTCCTTTCCGGTCTCTCTATCCTTCCTTCTATTGTACAACCAGGAAGGAATTCCGTATTTGTCTGGATTTAAAATGCAATCCTCTATTTTTTTTATCTCCTCTTTCGATAGGTCGGCTATTCTGGCATTTGGCGGATATCCTAACGCTACTCTAACAGCGTGAGCAAACATAAAACTTACTCCCTTTATCTTCCACAGCGACCTCTCAAATGGTAGGGAAGCATCTATATCTGTCTTGGCAATCCTTACAATCTTTCCCGTCTTTTTTTCTTTAACACCCTTTTCAGGCATATTTCATACTTCTGAAAAAACTTTTTAAATAAATAGGATTTATATTTATGGAAGAATTCGAATTGTTGCCGGTAGACCCGATTAGGAAATTGGAGAAGAGGTTGGAAAGGATAGAGCAGGGAGTTCCCGGATACTCTGCTGTTTTAAAAGATTTATCCGAAATGCTTAAGGAAAACCAGAGAGTTGTGGATAGTTTGATAAAGATAAATAGTGAGTTAATAGCAAATATTTCCTCTTTATCCACTTCTATCTCAAATTTGGTTAAAAAATTTGATGAGTTTCTTAACAGTATAGAGATAGCGGGCGTTGAGGAGCAACCTCCGGAGTTGCAACAGATGATGGAAGAAAATAAAAAACTTGAGCAGTTCAATAAAGAATTGCTAAGAAGGTTGGAAAGGTTAGAAAGATATATAAAATTGGCCGCCATATCACCTCAGGGTTTATCTGCATTGCAGGAAATGGTGAGAAGGAAGGAATAGAATTTGGAACCTTGCCAAAAACCTAAAAACTGTGGCAAATAAAAAAGGTGAAGAATATGGATGAAAAAGAACTGAAAATTTTAGTGGAGGAAGGAGAAGGATATTGTTGCTTTTGCCAATTCATCCGGTGGAAAAGATATTATTAGGAGTTAGGG
>CAZCGS010000008.1:2927-15828 GCA_964498505.1 uncultured archaeon | reverse complement strand
CAAAGTTATCAAAAATGATAACTTTTTATTTAAAAAATAAGAAAAATTATGAAGACTATAGAACTTTTGAAAAAATTAGAGGGTAAGCCGGTATTCAAAGTTCAGGATATAGAAAGGATTTGCAACTGCAAAAGGGAATATGCAAAGCTAATCCTTTACAGGCTAAGAAAGAGAGGGTTAATCAAAAGAGTTACAAAGAATGTTTATACTTTAGAGGACGATATTTGGGTGATAGCGAGCAATATAACCTACCCAAGCTACATTTCCTTTTGGTCAGCTTCCTATTTTTACGGATATACTGAGCAAATAGTAAATACAATCCAACTCGCAACTTATAAAAAGAGGGAGCCAATACTCTTTGAAAATTATCTGATAAAGTTTATCCCTATCAAATACCTTTTTGGCTTTAGAAAATTAAGAACAGAAAACGGAAGCTTATTCATAGCCGAGCCGGAAAAGTTATTAATAGATGCCTTCCTCAAGCCTGAGGAATGCGGAAATTTTTCAGAAATCTTAAAAATTTATAAAAATTCAAAGATTTCAGAGGAAAAGGTTGTAAGGTATCTTAAGATGATAAAAAAAGAGTCTGTTGTTAGAAGGGTAGGATATCTTTTAGAAAAAATAAAGGGAATAGATATTTCAAAACATTTCTCTTTCGGAAAAAATTACCTCCTTTTAAACCCTTTTTCCAAATCCTGGAAAAAAATAGATGCTAAGTGGAGGGTGAAAATATGATAGGCAAAGAGGAATTAAGGGAATATGCAAGGCTAAGAGGATTAAACCTAGGCCAGGCAGAGAAGGATTATTTCCAAAATATAATCCTTTTTATACTTTACCAGCATTACGGAAGAGGCTTGGTTTTTAAAGGAGGAACAGCAATAAGCAAATGTTACAACTCTAAAAGATTTTCAGAGGATTTGGATTTCACTTCTTTGGAAAAATTTGATTCAGAGATTGTTGAGCTAGGTTTGAAAAGATTCGGTATATGGTTTGAGAAGGAAGAAAAAGAATCAAACTTAGGAATAAGAATTATTTTCAGAATAAGAGGCCCTTTGTATTCTGGGTTAAAATATACCCTATGCAGGCTAAGGTTGGACATAAGCTATAGGGAGAAGGTGCTTTTACCCCCGAATATAAAAACAATAGGCAGGTTTATGGAGGAAATTCCGGAATTTGATGTTTGGGTTATGAGAGAGGAGGAAATTTTGGCTGAAAAAGTAAGAGCGATTTTGAAGAGGGCAAAGGCTAAGGATATCTATGATCTATGGTTTCTGCTTAGAAAAGGTGTAAGCTTTGATTTAAAACTGGTAAATGAAAAGCTTAAATATTACAAAATGAAATGGAGCAGGGAAAAATTTTTCAAAGCGATGAATATAAATGAAAAATCATGGGAAGCCGAGCTAAAACCTTTGGTAAAAAATGTTCCAGAATTTAAAGATGTCAAAAAGTTTATCAGAGAAAAACTTGGCAAGGCTTAGTTTACCGAGTAAACTCATTTACTGGAAAAACTATGGAACCTGTGAAAAGAATTAGGTATTTGAAAATTTTAATTCGAAACTATATTTCAAAAAATCTTTTTGCATAACTATATCTTTCCAAACCGAAATCAATAAATATATCCGAAGTTAAATTCTTACTATGTTTTTTAGTTTTTTTTCTTTTTTAACCATTTATTTAAATTTCCACCTCAATAAAATAATGAGAAGGCTCCTTTTTCTTTTGCTGCTTGTTGCAATAATAAACCCAACCCTTTGTTTTAAAAAGACCTCTATTTACCTTCCAGCAGTCCAGGAAACTCCTTACGGTTACAAAGGTGTTTTAGCAAAGCTCGAAGTCGAAATAAAGGAAGGAAACGGCCATGTTTATGTCGATACCTGGCCCCTAACCAAAATATCGACCCAAGCCTCAGCAAGACTTGCAAAAGAAGTTGCCTGCAATTTGGTTAACTTGGATTGCTCCAAATACGATTTCTTCTATTCTATAAGGTCTGATGTACCCATAGTAGGAGGTCCTTCCGGAGGCGCTGCAATGACCATAGCAACCTTAGCCTCTCTATTAGATTTGAATCTGAGCGAAGATGTTTTAATTACCGGAACCATAGTTCCTAATGGCTTAATAGGGCCTGTTGGAGGCATATTGGAAAAGGCCGAAGCTGTAAGCAAAAAGGCAAAGGTTTTCCTCATCCCTTTGGGCCAAAGCAGGATAACCGTTAGCAAATCAGAAGTTCAGAGAATAGGCCCTATTACAATAGAAACAAGTAAGGAGGAAGAGTTGGATATAATTACCTATGCAAAGGAGCACTGGAATTTGGAAGTTAAGGAGGTTTCAACCATCCAGGAAGCATTCGAATATTTTACAAATTATAAATTCAAGGAGGTTACCCAAAAGCCTGCAGAGCAGAGATATAAAGAATTGATGAAGGAGATGGCCTCTAATTTAATCCAACACTCAAAAAACCTTTATTCAGAACTTAAGGATAGCTATAACAAAGCCATCTTACCCTATCAATACCAACTTCAGCTGAAAAAGATACTTGACAGAAAGCCGGAATATGAATTGTTCGAGCAGGGAAATTATTACTCGGCCGCAAGCAAAGCATTTTCTAATGCTATCTATTACAAATACGGCATAAAATTGATAGAGCTTTTGAACTCCGAAAACCCTCAAACCTACACAAAGAAATTCATCCAGAAGGTTGAATCCGACCTACCTTCCATAAATTTAACGACAAACCCCGAAATTTTGGCTATTCTGGAGGAAAGACTAAACGAAGCAAAGGAAAATTTGGAGGATGCATGGAAGAATTACTATAACAACAACTTTTTCGATGCCTTATACTATGCCTGCTTTGCTGCTGAGAGAATATACACCCTAGATTTATGGAAAAACTTTGCATCCAATATAGAAGAAGAGTACGAAATAAACTCAACCGTATTACAAGCGATTGCAAATGACCAATTACAAGACGCTATAGGCTACATAACCTATGCAGAGCTATACGGAGCTTCCCAAAACCTCTTAAACGATGCAAAAAGGATATACGATAAAGCAAAGGAAAGCTTTGACGAAGGAAATTACTTGCTCTCCATCATTCTATCTATAAAGGCAAAGTCAAAGTCTGAACTTGCTTTAGAACTCCAATATACAGATATGGACAAAATTTTGGAGGTTCAAAGGGATTTAGCCCTAAGGTCAATAAGCACAAAGGATACAATAATAGGACCTTATTATTACGAATATGCCCAAACCCTTGAGAGCGAAGACAAAATTTCAGCCCTAACCTATTATATCTATGCTGAAAGGCTTTCAAGCTTATCCTCTCTTTTGAAAAAGGAGGAATATCCGGCAAAGGAAATCGCAAAGGAAGAAATATTGGAAAGAAAAAGCGAGAGCGAGACAAACTATGCATCTTATTTTGTAATAGCGGTTGTTTTTTTAGCTGTAGGCTATTTTGTTGGCTCGACCTCAAAACCTAAGCGTAGATACAGAAAATACTCGGTTTAAATTCTGAATAATTTCCGAATACTGCATAGCATAATAGCAGCTTCTTTTTTATTGTCCGGTTAACCTCAAACTCGATACTTACATTCTCTAGCCCATACCCAGCCAACAACTTTTTTATCCCGGCTTTATCCCTTTCCAATATTTTTTCCCTTAGCACACCTGCCTCATCCAAACCCTTAAGATAGTAAAACAGCATTTCACCTGCCGCATTTATGTTCTTACCCTCTACTTCCACATTGCCTATAAAATACGCCAAAGTAAGCAAAATAATTACCGAAGCGATAAACCCTTCCAAACTGAAAAAATACCCTTTCATTCTTCAATCCCGAAATATTCCTTAAACAGTTTGGTAGTTTTTAGCAGCTTTGTCTTCCCGAATTTTTCTCCCTTTATAAATCCCCTTTTCTCAAGCTCTTTAATGTAAGAATACGCCTTATTTCCTATAGATTTAACGATTTGGGATTGGGTAACCTGGTTTTTAAAAGCAACAATCGACAGAACCTTTAGCTGACCTTTAGAAAGTTCCCGATAAGGGGAGAGGTGAGCTATTTTCGGTAACACCTTGGGGTTAACTATCAGCTGTGCCTTTCCTTCATCAAATACCAATTTTATTCCCGAATCCTCACCATACTTTTCCTGCAATTCTTTCAGAATTTCGATGACTTTCTCCTCATTTATTCCGGAAACCCTGCTCAGCTCTTCAATGCTTACCTGCCTACCTACCAAAAACAAAGCTCCTTCAATAATTTCCCTTTCCATAATCCTTAATTTATCAATTGCCTTTTTATTCCAGCTCTCTCCAAAGCCAACCTATAAGCATCCAAATAATTTTTTACCATATACCTCCAATCAAAAATTTCAACACTCTTCCTTGCGTTTATTTTTAGCTCCTCCAGCTTTTCCCTGGAAAGAAGGCAGAGATTTTCTAACACTTTTGCAATTTCTTCAATCACCTCCTCCCTTTCTCTATTTACGGCATGAATAACCCATACCCCTTTCCCTTCCCTTCCGTACTTCCTAATCAAATTTCCGAACCCGCTGTAATCACTTGTTATTGAGCAGGTTATATACACACTAGCCTCTAGCGGAGTATAACCGAAAGGCTCATACCTTGACATGAAAATTCCTATATCAGCTGCCTCCAAAAATTCCTTATAACTCAACCTCAAAAGCTCATCGCTTGTCTTCAAATACCTTGGATAGAAGATAACCTTTACAGCATCATCCTTCCTATTTTTCAATCCGTACCTTCTCAAATTTTCCAAAATCAAATCGCTCCTTTCATCATAATTCAGATGGAATGGACATAAGGGAGGCAATCCTTTCCTCTTCATCTTGCTAACGATTCCGCTTATATTTGCAATCAACTCCTCCTCTATTACATCCTTTACCCCTATTTTCTCTCCTTTCCCGATTTTGTCCAGGATTTTCTTTTTTGTCTCTTCAAATTTTTCGTCCAAAATTTCTTCAAGCCTATCGAACAAAAGTATATTCTCTGTTATTTCCTCCTTTCCCTCTCCAACATCGCTCGGAACCAAAATAAAAGCAAACACCTCTGTTTTACCCTTCAACCTTTCGTTCAATTTCCCCAAACTTTCTATAAATAAATCAAACCCTTTATTCCAGAATTCATACCTCCCAGAGGTAAACAAAATCGGCTTATCCTTAACCTCTACCCCATAATACGGCGAAAAATATGCTATCAAAAATTTTTCCAGCCTTTCCCTAAGCATTTCCGCTTCCGCAATAATATCTTCATAATTTTTCATGGCAGAGATGTCTAAGGCATTATAAGTAATTACATCAACCTTTCTTCCCAGGATTTTTTCCACCTCTATTTTTGTAATGTCACTTACCGTCGTTACAACTTTTGCCTTTTCTGCGCATATTTTCTCCATCTGATGTTTTGCTATGATTCCTAATTCTTTAGCCTTCCTTTCAATTTCCTCCTCCTTTAGCCTTTTCACATCTTCAACACTAGCACCTTTTACCCTTGCAAAAAAAGTTGCATGCGTAGTAAACACACTTGGAAGATTTGGAATTCTCTCATTTAAATAAAGAAGGGCGCTCCCGCTCAACCACTCATGAAAATGAGCTATGAAAGGAAATGAACCTATTTTTTCCAACAATTTCCCTACAGCATACCCCCAGGCAACCGGCTCATTATAATCCTCCCCGGCAAACAAAGAATCTATTTTGTATTTAATCCAGTGCTCGGTTTTTATCTCATTAACTTTTTTTGATTCAAACTCTTTTGAATCTACCAAAATTATCCTGGCCCTTCCTCCCTTCAACCATTTTCCGTACATGCACTTTATACCTTCACCTTCCAACTCCTCAAAGATATCCCTCCATTCTTCCGGAACCTTTTCTGGAATAACTTCTTCCCTTGCCCTCCTCTCATTATAAAATCCTATGCAAATATAATCCTCTCCAAACAATCTTACCATTTCTCCTGCCTTACTCGATATTACGGTATGAATTCCGCCAACTTTATTCCCGCATTCAAAGGAGATTTCAAATACTTGCATAATACTTAATTTTACCCTAATATAAAAGATTCTTTTCTGAGCACCATTCTGAAATCCCTCAGCTCAAGGAAATCAAATATTACATTGCACCCGCTTACAGAAAAATTAGCCCTAACCCACCATTTCCCTTTATTAGCATCCTTAAATTTTTCCAGCACCTCTCCCACCTCCTGCTTCAGATATTGACACTCAGTTTCTTTAACCGTTTCCTGCAGCTTTTCCATTAGATTTATTACCGGCTCCAACCTTTCATAATAAACATCCCTGAATTCAACATAATACCTACTCCTCTGTATTTCGGAAGCAAAAAATAAGACATAGGAAATCATGATTAATGCTATTATGTACCATTGCCCCTTCATTAAAAAATTTGGTTTTTTTATTTTAAATCCAAGGCAATACTTTGCATATTTTCTCTCCTAAAACATAAATGCAGGGGTTTGAACTTAGATTAAAGTCCCTTTTAAGGGCTTCAGAAAAACTTAAGAATCTTGGAGTCTCTTTCAAACACCTTTTGGAATGGATGGTTAGATTATGATCAAACAGGATTAAAGTATAATTCTCGGAATACCTTTCGACCTTTCTTTCGAAATCTTCTTTCCCAAGACTTAAAAACGGAGGAATAGCTTTGTACCCGAGCCAATCAAATATTACGAATCTATCGCTCATCATCAAGCATGTTTTGTTAACCGGGAATTCCTCAAACTGGGAATAATAAGCAGGTTTTAAGGTTAAGAACAGGAAAATTATTGCTGCAACCAATCCGAAAAAAATAGCTGGCTCCGAAACTTTTCTAATCTTTTCCTTACAGGAAAGAAAGCCGAAATAGCTGAAAACCGCTATAGGAAAGGTTGAAAAGAAGAGGTATCTCTCTACCCAAAGCTTTGCCTGAAAATAAATTAGAAATCCACAAATTAACCAAATCAAACCAAAGAGGACCTTAAAATATTCCTTTTTCCTTACAAGATAGAAAACTCCTAAAAAGAATAAGGGTAAGTACAAATTAAAAGGTAAAATTAGGGAAAAAAGGTTATGCTCAGAATATCCCAGAAATGCAATGTTCATAGCATAGGAATCAAAAAAGGAATAGAATAGATGCCCGGTAAGATAAAAATTGAATAAAAGCCATGGCAAAATCGGAATAACAGTTCCGAGAGAAAAATAAAGGATTTGCCTTAATGATTTAGAATTTGCAGCCTGAAAACCCAAAAACACCGGGAAGAATATAGCGGCTTGATACCTTGCAAGGATTCCCAATCCTAAAAAGATTCCTGCCAACCATGACCTTGAAAAAAAGCTGCAGGAAAAAATGAGAAGGGAGAGGGATAAAAGTTCTGTTCCGCAGGTTAACCCATACCTTAAAACAAAGGGATTTAAAGCAAAAAGCAGAAAAACCCAAAACTCTAACTTAAACCTTTGGCATAGATAACGGATTGATAAAAGGTAAAGGAAGAAAATCAAAGCAGGATAACAAAACCTTGCAAGATTCCTGGAAAAAAGGGAAAAAGGCGCCATTATGAATGAAGCCAAAGGAGGTCTGTATATTTCAAAAAACCAATTTTTCCCTACAAAATATTCGGAATTTAAGATATAAACCATAAAATCCCAATCCAAAGCCAGGATGTTTTGGAAATAGAGATAGGAAATTGAAAGAAGCAACAGCCCTACAATATATCCCTTCCTCATTTTAGAACAATTTAAATTTCGGCTGGGAAATACCATTTTCCACAATTTCAAATTCCGCCCTTCTTCCTTCCGGCAGGGCTCTGTGCTTTCTCAAAATAGCCTCCCTTCTGTTTTCACCCAATTTTTTCAACTCAATCAAACACTTGCTCCAATATTTTACCACATCCCTGCTCACTATCTCTACCTTTTTTGTCTCGAAATCCTCATATACCTGAGAGGTTATTAAAACCGGAATCCTTTTTGTTTGGGATAGATTGGAAAGAATAGAAAGCTGTCTTGCGAGCTCTCTATTCATCTCAACTACATTTGATTCGCATATTTTTAGCCTGTAAAGGGATACGAAGCTGTCTATGACAATGATTCCGAAATTTTTCTTTTTTTCTATTAGGGTTTCCAATTTTTTAATAACCTTCTTTTGGTCATCGAAAGAGCCTATTCTGAAATACAAAATATTCCTCAAATGCTCCTCTTTCCCTCCTATCTGGAAAAACCTTTCCAGGGAAAAATTATTTTCCGAATCTATAAATATTGCCTTCTTATTTTGTTTGAGAGAAGATAGCATAAAAAGGAAGCAGAGATTTGTTTTTCCCGAGCCAGGAGGACCGAAAATATTGGTTATCACATCCACCTCTATCCCACCCCTAAGCAAATCATCAATGGGTTTAGAGTTGGCAGGCAGCTTTCCCAATATCATAAAAAATTGATTAAATTAAATAATGAAAATGAAACTTCTCCTTTTCTACTTTTTCCTAATCTCCTTCCTATTCCTCTGGTTGGTATTTCAGCAAAATTCAGAACTTACTTTAAAAGAGAAGATAGCCCAAATGATTTTAGTGCATGTTGAGGATGAAGCTGAAATAAAAAGATTTTCCGAGCTCGGAATAAGCAACTTTCATCTTGGCTGGCATCCAAAGGAGGAATATTTTGAAAGAATGATCGGGAAAATAAGGAGGTATTCTAAGTTTCCTCCTCTCATAGCTACCGACATGGAAGGCTGCCTAAACCCTTTCTCCTCCTTTAAAAACTTTCCCAATGCAAGCGAGATTGAAAATGAAACCCAAGCCTATTCGGCTGGCTTGGCAGAAGGAAGGGTTTTAAGAAAATTCGGCTTTAACCTAAACTTTGCTCCGGTTTTGGACTTGAAAGATAATGTTTGGAGATGCAGAGCCTTCAAAGGCAATGCAACCGAAATTACTAAAAAAGCCCTAGCCTACATTAAAGGGTTAAAAGATAGCGGTATCTTAAGCATAGTCAAGCATTATCCAGGAAAAAGCATGGCAACCAAAGACCCTCATAAGGAGCTTGTTTATGCAAAAATAGGGGAGGAAGACCTCTTACCCTTTAAAAAAGCTTTCGAGTTCGGAGTTGATGGAGTTATGGTATCTCATGTAATCGCAACCGGCAAAGTAAACTCGGAAGGAAAACCTTGCAGCGTCTCAAGGAATGTAATCGAGGAAATAAAGAATGATTTCAAAGGTTTGGTGATGAGCGATGATATTTCCATGTTGGGACTGAGAAAATTTTATAAGAATGAAACTCAAATGTGGATAGATTTGTTTAAGGCAGGGAACGATATGGTTATAGTTAGCAATTACTCCCCAGAAAAAATAGAAAGGCTTATTGAGGTAATAGAGGAAGGGGTTAGGGAAGGAATTATTAATGAAAAAGATATTGATCGCTCGGTGCAGAAAATTTTGGAAATAAGGCGGGCATCAAATATATATAAATAACCGAACAAAATATTATGGGAGAAATGTTGGTTGTGCAATCTAAAGTAAAAGACTTCTTGCAGAAGAAAGCAAAGGGAATGAGGGTATCTGGTGACTTTGCAGAAGCACTTTCCAAAAAGGTTGAGGAGTTGGTAGTAGAGGCTTCAAAAAGGGCAAAAGCAAACGGAAGGAGTACTATAAGACCTTGCGATTTGTAAATTTAGCCGGAATTTTTCTTTTTTGGTTTTTAATTTTTTCCCTTCCGAAAAATTCTTAAAAATCTTGGGCCGGCCCAGAATTTCAGTTGGCACAGCAAATCTCAAGAAACCTAAATGGGGGTTTGGAAAGGGGGCGGAGCCCTATTACGGTGAGGAAGGGGTAATAGGGGCGGGTGCGGCGCCCCTATTTGAACTGGGGTCGCAGCCGCGTCAGGGCTGCATGCTGCCGCTACACCACCGGCCCAAGCCAGTTATTCACTATTTTATATTTTTTCGTAAAGCTTAAATTTATGTCAAAAAGATTTGTTAGGTGGGATTCATTTAAACTTAAAAGATTGGGAACTAAGTGGAGAAAGCCCAGAGGAAGGCACAACAAACAAAGGTTGAGAAAAAAGAGATGGAAGCTTATTGAAAGGATTGAAGAAGGGAAAATAAAGCACAAATACATGGAAGCTTTGATAAATGCCGCTTATGGAAAATTGCCGAGCATAGGGAGAAAGAAATCAAAGGAGGAGAGGGGCAAAATTAACGGCTTACTCCCAAAAAGGGTTTTTAATTTGAGTGATTTAAAAGGAGTGGACAAAGATAAGGAAATTGTGATTATAGCAAGCCAGGTGGGAAAAAAGAAAAGGCAGGAAATTCTGAATTATTGCAAAGAAAATGGAATTAAGGTCTTGAATTAGACAAAGTTATTTTTTACTATCCTTTCTTAACAAAAACACCCTGAACAATTCCGTATTGTCCAGGCCTTGAAGTAACCCTAACCAAACCCTTTTCTGTTTTTAAAATAGCACCTTTTGTTATTATGCCAAATCTCGCAAATTGCCTATTAGCCGGGTTATGCTCAACACCCAAAATCTTTAGTTTTTCTCCGTTTACAATTACATAGTTTGTTGATAGCAGTCTTATTTTATAATTCCCTCCCCTAACCCTAATTTTCTTTAACTTAGGCTCATCAATCTTGACAGGAATGTAATCCCTTCCTCTTTCATACTTTCTTTTTTTTCTTGCCTTCTTTCTTATCCCTCCCGAAGGCTTCCTTTTAGATACCGAATGCCACTGTGCCATAAAATAGTCTGGAAAAAACTTTTAAATTGTCGCTTCCTCTTTACCTTCTCTGAAAAGCCTTCTGGCTTTTTCCATAATGTCTGGTAAGAATTCTTTTAATGCCTTCTCCAAAACCTTTACCTTTATTTCTAAATTAGACACCTGATCCGAGAGCTCTGCCAGATTTTTTTCCATATTTGCAATTTTCGAATTAAGCTCAGAATAATTTTTTTCAATTATTTTCTTTAATTCCGACATTTTAAACTCTTCCTCCTTTATTTTACCCAAGAATTCATCAAATTTGGTTGAAAAATCCTGGATTTTTTCCTCTACCACACCCTCAACCACCTCTTCTAACAAATCCAGGGTTGAAAATTCCTGAGTTGGCCCAGGACTTAAAGAGGGAATCCTCATACCCCCCAGCCTTATATTCCCGGCTTGCTCCTTAGGAGATATTTTCTCCAAAGTCGGAAGGTTTATTTCTCTGCCAAAATCTGGTTGCTTTTCTTCGCTCGGCTTTTCCTTAGAAATGGAACTTTCTTTTAATACCTGTAACATTGCCTTTTCTATTTCCTGAAATGTATAACCCTTATTTTTTAACTCTATAATTATATCCCTGTCGCTTTTTCCTTGGCTCCTTAACCTTCTTACTTCTTCAACAGGAACCTCTCTTACAAACGATTCCTCCCTTTCCCTTTTTCCAAATGGTAAGCTAAATTCTACCATATTTAATTTTAAATTCTTCTTTTATTTTATCCAACTCTCTTTTCAGCTCACCCCAGGTGACAAATTCATGCTTTAAAGGAGAGATTATATCCAAAAATTCCGCAAGCTCCTCAAGCTCCCTTTTCTTAGCAAACTTTTTTGATTGCTCTTCCAACCTCGAAATCCTTTCACTCATTTTAAACAACTCTTCCTTTATGCTATTTGCTTCCTCAGCTAGCTTTTCTATTTTTTTATCCAAATTTTTTTCCACCCTTGATTTCGCATCCTCCAAACTGTCAATTTTTAACTGCAAGCTTTTTATTTTTTCATCGATAGCGCTCAGCCTTTGAGTATGGGAATTAGCTCTTCTAACCAATTCCTGCAAAATAATTTGCAATTGCTCTTCAGGCTGCACCATAAATGTAGTTTATTTTTTATATAAAATTAAAATTTTTCCATTCTTTTAAATTATGGCGGATTTTAAATACAGAGGAAGGGACCCTGAAAGTTTGACTATAGAAGACTTTACAAAACTAACTACATCGAGGATAAGGAGGACCATCTTAAGAGGATTTACTCATCCTCAAATAAAGCTATTGGAAAAATGCAGGAAATATAAAGAAAAAGGGCTGTTCGACAAAATGATAAAAACTCATTGCAGGGACATGCCGATTTTGCCTGAGATGATAGGTTTAACCATAGGAGTTTACAACGGAAAGGAATTCGTTCCGGTTAAAATAAAACCCGAAATGCTTGACCATTATCTTGGAGAGTTTTCTCCAACCAGAAAGCAGGTACAACACGGAGGTCCCGGAGTCGGTGCATCCCGCTCCAGTAAAGGCCAGGCAAGGGCTAAGAAGTAATTACTTTTCAGCCTCTTCTTCCTTCGGCCTAAAAAATACCGAAACTTTTACACCTATTTTTCCTGCAGGCGGACAAGCGGTTGCAAAACCCTTTTTCACATATTTTTCAGCAAACTCCCCGCTTTTTTTCATGCACCCACGATAAAACCTAAGCCTTTGCGATTTTGAACCCCTTACCTTCCCCTTTATTATTATCTCTGCTCCAAGCACATCCGGATGGGAAAGAATCCTTTTCAAATAAATATCGCAGAGCGCTCCAACATTTTTCTTATTTTCAATTCCCTTTGCTATGCTTTCAGCAATTACCTGAGGGGCGATAGTATCTCTATCCAATTTTTTAACATCTATCTGCGGATTTTCCAGTCCAAATACTTTCTTTATTTCCTCTGTTAGTTCATTTACCTTTTCACCTTTCGGCCCTATGATTAAACCAGGGGTTGGCGTATGGATGATTATTCTTGTACTTGCGGGTAATTCCTGAATTTCTATGTCTTCTATCCTCACATCCTTCAAATTTCTTTTAAAATAGAGCCATAACTTATCGGCAAGCTTACCCCTTTGTATGTATCTAAGCTCTTTCATTATCTAAAAAAGAGCAAAAATTTAAAAAGGTCGGGGCCGGGATTTCCAGGCAATTA
>CAZCGS010000008.1:0-2827 GCA_964498505.1 uncultured archaeon | reverse complement strand
CTTTGAACCCGGGCTGCGAGATCCACAGTCTCGTGTGCTAACCAGGCTACACCACCCCGACCACAAATTGACTTGTTTTTAAATTTTAAACAAATATTTATCTTATGGCAATAAAGGAGAAAAGGTGCACCTCCTGCAACACAAATGTTATTGCGGATGAAGGTTATGCAGAGTTTAAATGTCCGAGTTGTAATTCTACCGTAATTATAAGATGCAAGACATGCAGGAAAAATGTTGTTCCCTACAGATGCGAGAAATGCGGTTTTGAAGGTCCTTAAGCCCTACTTTTTCAAAACCTTTCTTAATCCGAATTTCTCTATTATTCCCTGCTCCCTAAGTTTTTTCTCTATTTCTTCGTCACTCGCATTTTCTCCAATCTCTATTTTATATCTTGTCGGCATTAAATGTTTTATATTGCAGAGCCTTCTCTTACACATATAATACTTCCTTGCCCCAGAAATTAGCACTTTATTTCCCTGAGGATTTGAAATAATTACACACAACCTACCTTTCTCTCTTCCCGCACTCTTTATACAAATCCTCCCCAAGTCAATAACCTTTTCCATAACAAAAGCTTTCAGAAAAATTTTAATTTATGCTTGAAATAGATTGCTCTTTCGGAGAGGGTGGAGGTCAAATAGTAAGGAGTGCCATTGCTTTATCCATCCTAACAAAAAAACCCATCCATCTTTACAACATAAGGGCTAAAAGAGATAACCCGGGTTTAAGGGAGCAGCATCTTAAAGGAATCCTGGCGGCTAAGGAATTATGCAACGGAAGGGTAAAAAATGCCTTTTTAGGTTCGAAGGAGCTTTGGTTCTATCCGGGAGAGAAACTGAAATCGTATGTTAAAGTAAAAATCGAAACCGCAGGTTCTGTAGGCTTGGTTCTCCAAACTTTGCTGCTAGCATGCTTTCGCACCGAAAAAGAGATAAACATAGAGATAGAGGGCGGAGCAACCTACGGAAAATTCGCTCCTTCCATCCATTATTTGCAAAAAGTGCTTTTGCCCCTACTTGCAAAAATTGGTTACAGGGTTGAAATTAATATAGATAAACACGGCTTTTACCCCAAAGGAGGTGCAAGAGTTAGGGTTAAGATTTTTCCCGTAAAGAAGTTAAATAAACTCGATTTAATGGAGAGGGGAGAGCTAATTCAGGTAAACATATTGAGCATAGCAAGCGAAAATTTGAAAGTAAGGAAGGTTGCAGAAAGACAGGCAGAAAAGGCTAAGGAAATTCTGAAAAATTATAAGCCAGAGGTTAGGATAGAATATGTAAATTCTATTTGCCCCGGCTCCGGAATCCTTTGTTTTGCAAGTTTCGAGCATACCATTTTAGGCTTCGATTCGGTAGGAGAGATAAAGAAAAAGGCTGAAGATGTTGGAAAGGAATGCGCTACTTGCCTAAAAAAAGAAATAGAAAGTAAGGCAACCTTAGACATTTTTGCAAGCGACCAGATTTTGCCTTACCTGGCTTTTGCAAAAGGCTCTTTTTTGGTTAGGGAGCTTAGCCTGCATGCAAAAACAAACATGGAAGTAATAAAAAAATTTTTGAAGGTTGATTTTAAAATCAGAGAGGTAGAAAAACTTTTAAATATTTTTATATGTTAATATATTTATATGAAAGAGGCACTTAGAATATTCAAAGCATTGGGCGATGAGACGAGGTTGAAAATAGTTGAGTTTCTTTTGGGCGGAGAAAAATGCGTTTGCGAAATAGTAAGACGTGTTAATAAAAGCCAATCCGCTGTTTCCATTCAGCTGGCAAAACTCGAAAGTTTGGAGATTTTGGAATCGAGGAGGGAAGGAAAGAAAATTTATTACAGAATTAAAAATAGGAAAGTTATAAAGATACTGAAAACAATAAGAGGTGATAGAAGATGATTGAGTGGATGTATGTTTTGGTTTTATTAATTACAGGTGCCTTGGTTGGTTTAGTTTCCGGTATGCTCGGAGTTGGAGGATGCTTCATAATGATTCCGGTACAGTTCTGGATTTTAACGGCTATGGGTATAGACCCTACCATAGCTATAAGGGTTGCATTCGGGACAAATTTGTTGGTTGTATTTCCCACAGCACTAAGCGGCTCCCTAAGACATCATAAGAAAAGCGCGGTTCTCTGGAAGCAGGCGGTAATTTTGGGTTTAACAAGCGTTGCCTTTACTTTTGCCGGAGCATGGGTTGCGAGCAATTTGCCTGGAAGCATTCTCAAAATTATTTTCGGTTCTGCTATACTTTTAGGTGCTTTGAGAATGGCAACCGCTCATCCAATCAGAGTTAAGGGAGAGCCCCATTCAAATTTTCTCACCTATATTTTCCTTGGTATGATTTTCGGTTTTGTTACCGGATTGATAGGGATAGGAGGCGGAGTTTTAATGGTTCCTTTAATGGTAATTTTCTTAAATTATCACATGCACGAAGCTGTTGCTACCTCAACAGCGGTAATGGTTTTCACCAGTTTGGGAGGGGCAATAGCCTACATGCTTTACGGACTAAATGTTTCCGGTTTACCTCCTTACTCTGTAGGCTATGTCAACCTTCTCCAATGGGCTTTGCTCGCGAGCACGAGCATTCCCATGGCTCAAGTCGGAGCGCATGTAGCACATAAGATTCACCCGAAATGGCTGAAATGGATTTTTATTGTGGTTATGGTTTATATGGGAATAAAAATGATAGGAATTTTCTCCTGGCTCGGTTTGCCGATATAAACCTTTGGCGGTATTTATTTTTTAAAACATAAAGAAAAGTAGGGGCGGTAGCTCAGCCTGGGAGAGCACACGGCTGAAGACCGTGGAGTCCCGGGTTCAAAGCGGAACCACCAGCGGG